>JAKQGT010000322.1 GCA_029556005.1 Chlamydiota bacterium
TGAAAAGCATTCCATAGTAATAGAGAAGATCCGTTAGAGAAATGCGTTTGTTCTTTAAAATTTCCTGCATATGCATGGAGTAATCAATCAAGGCATAAAGGAAGAAAAAACAGAGTAAGAAGAGAAAAAAAACCTTTAAAATTTCTCTCAAGAAGTAGCGTTGCCAGAGATGAATAAAGGTCATTCAACCCCTCCCAAAATCCGTTTTTGAAAGTAGAAGGAGACAAAAAAGAGTAGAGGAATAGGGATGAAGTAAAAGAAAATCACCTTATGGGGAGAGAGGTGATAAGATTTTGCAGCAATTGAACAGATGAAGGTGAAGGCAGAAAGAAGGATAGCTAAATAGATCCCTTTCTTTTTACGTCCCCGTCCAATCTGCATTCCCATCGAGAACCCTAGGAGGGTAAAAGCAAAGGTGATGATGGGGAAGAAAAGGCGGCGATACAGCTCAAATTGGGCTCGTTTGAGGGTTTTGGGTTTTGCTGTCGGGTCGGAGAAAGTCGCGAGAATATTTTTTAAAGTGAGATGTTCAAACCCGAGCGTTTGAGTCGTTTTTTGCATGAGGGCGGAAAGGGCGCTTGCAGAAGTCGACATGGTCTCTTGATTCTCAATCACTAGATGGTCATAGAGAGAAGGATCCTCTTGAGCAATATGGGAAATAAGGGTCACATTTTTCCCTGTCATCAGATTGTTTTGAATGACGAACTTCTTGGCAGTCATCAGGCTGAGGCGGTCATTAGAGTGGTTTTTTACTGCAAAAATGACATCTTTTGCCTCTTTCCCGAGTTGGGTCATTTTCATATCGACATAAGAGTCTTGAAGTTTGATTAACTTCGTCTTTTTCATGAGAAAGAGGGGGTTGATGATCGTCACATTTTGAATCAGGTCTCTAGAATAGAGGCGACAGCGAGGGGTGATTTCTGCAGCAATGACAAAATTTGCAACCGAGAGAAGAAATGCAGCCATGAGGAGAGGGGTGCTGATCGATTTGACACTCAGCCCTGACGAGCGAAAAGCTGTCAATTCGTGTGTGTAGCTTAAACGTTGCATAAGCAAGATTGCCGAAATGAGACCCGAAATGGGGATAGCGATGGGGAGGATATAGGGAATTTGGCATAGGGTGAAAAGGAGGATAATCGCGAGCTTGGATGTGAGGGCGGTGAGCCTAGCAATTTCTTGCACGCGGGTCACGAGCAAAATAGAGATAAACCCTGTCACACACAAAAAAAAGACTTGGAAGTAATTTTTCAGTAAATAACGCCAAATAATCGGCATAGTTGTCCTTCATACAAAAAACGAGATTAGTGTACCCTAGTTCCTTTTTTGAGTATAACATGAAAGAGCGTCTCGTTAAGGATTTTCTCTCCCTGCATTTGCAGAAGGGAGCTAAACTTTTATTAGGACTGTCAGGGGGGCCTGATTCCATGGCCCTGTTGCATTTCCTTCTAGCTTCTCTCCCGCAGCTTGATTTTTCCTTGCATCTAGCTCACGTCGATCATGGATGGCGTGAGGAGAGCTCTCAAGAAGCGCGAGCGCTTCAAGCTCTCGCGGCAAAGCTCAAACTGCCTTTTCATTTACATACGCTCAATGCAAAACAAGGTCCCGATTTGGAAAACCGCTGCCGTCTGATGCGCCTTGCATTTTTTAAAGAGCTCCACGAAAAATACCAATTTCAAGCCCTTTTACTCGCCCATCATGGAGGGGATCAAGCTGAAACGGTCTTGAAAAGGGTTTTTGAAGGGGGAGGGCTAAAAGCCATGGGGGGCTTACACTCTATTGCATTTTGGGAAGGACTGACGATCTGGCGCCCCTTACTTGCTCTTCAGAAGAGAGACCTTGTCGCCTATCTCGATCGAAAACATATTCCCTACTTCATAGATCCAACAGATCACGATTTGCGCTCAAAGATGCGCAAGGAAATCGTTCCTGATTTAGAGCGGCAGTTTGGAAAAAATATTCAGAGGAATTGCATCCGATTGGGCGCTTTATGCCAGGAACTCTCTACCTATTTTGAGGAAAAGTCCTGCGCTATCGAAAAGAAATTAATCAGGGGACCTTTTGGAGACTGTTTACCGCTGGAGTTTCACCCCCTGGAGATAAAATATTTTATCAAGCGTTATGCTGAGGGAGCCCACCTTTCTAGGGATGCATTAGATCTTCTGATCCGTCTCATAAAGGGGAAGAGAAGTGGGAGTGAAGTGCATGCCTCTCCTCTAACTTTTTCTATCAGCCGAAGTCATCTTTTTATTTTAAAAGCCCCTTTCCCCGACTTTTTTAGTGAAAAGAGAAATTGGACTCGGATTGGAAGGGGGAATTGGGAAAACTTTTGGCAGGGGGAAATTGCCATACCTGAGGGAACTGTTCAAATAGAGAGTTTTGCAAGCTTAGAGCCTCGACTCAAAAAGAAAATGAGGGAAAAGTATGCAGCTCGAGATGTTCCCCCATTTTTTTATGAAAAAGCGCCGATCTTTATGAAAGAGGGAAGAATTGTGGGGGAGTGTTTAACGGGAGAGAGTCTAAGTATTTCATAATGAGAAAGTTGTCAAAGACTATCCATAAAAAGAGAAATGATATAACATTGCTTAATTACTAGGATCTTCATCTCTAGGAATTTAGACAAGTATTTAACTTTTTGTGTTGCTAAGGAAAGTCCATGTCAGTAATAGAAAGAAATAACGGACCCAAACGTCCCAAAAAGGACCTAGGGTTTCTAAAAAATACATTAAAAAAGCGAATGGATCAGCCTAATAAGCCACAAGAGCCCCGGAAGCGATTTCCTGGTGGGTTCCTCCTATTTCTTTTGGCCGCCATCTTAATCATTTTGACAGTCCAAAATCTGTCGAGTGATAAAGGGGGAAAGGTAGCGTTTAGCCACCAAGTGGAGCACTTGGTCAACCTCGACTTTATCCAAAAAGATGAGAGTCGTAAGACGGCTCAAAACGATAATTTAGTGACCTTTACAGGAAAATTTAAAGAGCGTCTTTCCGATGATGCCCGAGCCCGTTACCGTTACCTAGAGCTCTTAAATCAAAACCATGTCCTGACTGAGAGTAAAGAGGAACTGGCTAATAACCTAGGGGTCTTGCAGGAAAATGTGAAGCAAAGCGCTGAGCGTTTTCTCCTTCTGAGTGGGACACCGATTCCGAAAGGGGGCTACAATGTCGTGAGCCCTTTTTATGATACGCAAGAGCGTCAAAATGCTGTGGTGATTTACTCTTTACCCGAAAAACAAGAGATGAGTTTAACCGACTTGCAGGGGCTTTACCAAAAAGTGGTGGAGAATCCCAGTAGCGCTTCTGTGCGTCATTTTGGAGAGCATCTAGAAAGACTCATTCAAAGCTATAAATCTCCTTCTCTAGGGATTGGGAATGAAGGGATGAAGCAAGAGCTACGCTCTGCAGAGAGTAAAGTGAGAGAGACCTTAAAAGGATCTTTGACCCCTCAAGAAGCTCTCGCTCAATATCAGTCGGGTCTTGTTACCCTAAACCAAATCACTCAAGAACTCGGTCAAGAGCAAAATCATGTTCGCCTCCAAGGATTGCGGAGTGTACGTAACTATCTTTTCGATCTGAATCAATATAGTGAAACGTTTGTTGCTCTCGATGAAAATGAAGCTCAACTCAATAAGGCACGTCAAAGCGTTGCCGATGTGACCTGGTTCTTTAGTAACCGTGAACTTTCTACGAAAGCGTTAGAAAAGCAAAGTCCTGAAGAGTATAGCCTTTGGTTTGCGCAAGCTAAAAAAGAGTGGGATGCTTTTGGTGCGAATAAAGGGACTGTTTTTAAAGCCCCTGATCAACCTCGCAATCTTGTTTTAGAAAAAACCTTTAAAAGCCAAGAACCTTCACCTAACTATTTAAGTTATATCTTCTTGACGATCTTTCCTGTTGTCATTGTGATTCTCCTTCTTTACTTCATCTTTTCTAGACAGATGAAAGGAATGGGATCCGGAGCCATGAACTTTGGGAAATCTCCAGCGAAAATGCTGAATAAAAGCCTCCACAAAGTGACCTTTAAAGATGTAGCAGGAGTCGAAGAAGCGAAAGAAGAGCTTCATGAAATCGTCGACTTTTTGAAAGATCCCTCTAAATTTACAGCGCTAGGTGCCCGTATTCCGAAAGGAGTCTTATTAATTGGACCTCCCGGAACGGGAAAGACCTTAATTGCTAAGGCTGTTGCAGGAGAAGCTGACCGCCCCTTCTTTTCGATCTCGGGTTCCGATTTCGTAGAGATGTTTGTCGGGGTGGGGGCAAGCCGTATCCGTGATCTTTTTGACCAAGCGAAGAAGAACGCTCCCTGTATTGTCTTTATTGATGAAATCGATGCTGTGGGTCGCCA
>JAKQGT010000324.1 GCA_029556005.1 Chlamydiota bacterium
TCTGTAATTGGATCACCGTCGAGTTCGTCGGGAGATTCAAAGAGAGTGGTATCAAACTCCCCTCTTCAGGAATCTTAGCCGAACATATCGCCAAACTTGTCTCTTCGATCGATTCTAAAAAAATCACCGGGCGCATTGCCAAAGAAGTGGCAGATATCATGGTACAAATCCCCGGAAAAGATCCCGAGCTGATCATTAAAGAAAACCCGAACTTCCAAGCAGTCCATGATACCTCAGCCATCGAACCTTTTGTCGATCAAGTGATTAGCGAAAATGGACAATCCGTTGAGGACTTCAAAAATGGAAAGGATAAGGCCTTTAATTTCTTAGTCGGGCAAGTGATGAAGCTCTCCAAGGGGAAAGCCTCCCCCGACGTTGTTAAAGATCTCCTTAACAAGAAAATTTCTTCATAAGAGACTTGCATTAAATCTCTTATACCTTTCTCTTCGACCAAATACTTTCAACTACCTTTTTTTTCGATTTCTAGGCTAGAATGATTTCGTTCAATTTTCATGAAAAATCGAAGCAATATAAAGAGGACTATGTCAAAAACTCTAGATGTTCCTATAAGCAAGCAACAAGAAAAAAGTTCAAACGCACGCTTCCCCCACAAACATCATTGCCTAGGCCCGATCGCAGACCTAGAAAAGCATTTGCCGGCAGAATGGTGGCGCCATCTTTTCAATTCCCTTTATTTAAAAACGGATGCAGATGTCATCGAGAATAATCAAAACACACAGAGGGAAATCGATTCTGTGATGCAATCTACTGGGATAAAACCTACCCAAACCATTTTGGATTTATGCTGCGGGCAAGGGAGACATATCCTGGAGTTTGCAAAACGGGGGTACACGCGTCTCTTCGGCATCGACCGTTCGCGGTATCTTATTCGCCTAGCCCGTAAACGGGCTCAACATATGGGAGTCTCTTCTGCAACCAAATTTTCCGAAGGAGATGCGCGAAAATTTCGCGTCCCTTCAAGCTCCATAGACTTAGTGACGATTATGGGAAACTCCTTTGGTTATTTTGAGCATGAGGATGATGATTTAAAAGTTCTGCAAGAAGTGAGCCGTGTGCTGACTTCGGAAGGGATGATCTATTTAGATGTTACAAATGGGGAGTGGATCAAAAACAACTATCAACCGCGCAGCTGGGAGTGGATTGATCAATCTCTTTTTGTTTGTCGAGAAAGGCACCTATCTGAAGACCAAAAAAGGCTCATCTGCCGCGAAGTTGTCGTAGAAGTCGAAAAAGGGGTCATTGCCGATCAGTTTTATGCAGAAAGACTCTATTCTCAGACTGAACTGACAGACCTCCTTAAAGCTGCAGGTTTTAAAAACATCGAGTTATTAGATAATGTCCAATCCCTCTCTTCAAGAGGTCAAGATCTCGGCATGATGGCCCATAGAATGACTCTAAAAGCCTTTGCCCCCAAGAAGAACATCTCTCAAAAATTTAAGACCGATAAGAAAATCTCTTGTACGGTATTACTTGGAGATCCCTCTATTCCCGATGCGGTGAAAAAGGATGGTAAATTTAATGAGGAGGACATGCAGACCATTGCAAAGCTCAAAAGCGCTCTAAATGAACTTCCCGATTTTCAGTTTACCTACTTCGATGATCATAAATCCCTCTTTAAATCTCTCACAAAATCCCCTCCTGCTTTTGTCTTGAACCTCTGCGATGAAGGGTTCAATAATAAAGCGACGCAAGAACTTCATATCTGCGCCCTTTTAGAGATGCTTAATATCCCCTATACAGGAGCAGGACCTGCCTGTTTAGCTTTCAGTTATGATAAAGCTTTAACGCGAGCTGTTGCCCAATCGTTAGAAATCCCCGTTCCTGATGAAATCTGGATAGACCCCAATAACTCATCGGTAGCCATTCCCAATTATTTCCCCGCTCTCCTTAAGCCCTCTTTAGGAGATAGCTCTCAAGGGATCACCCAACACGCAGTCGTTCATAATGCGGAGCAGTTGATCGACTACTTTGATTGGCTCAAAAGCTTGCTCCCCTCCGTTCCTGTCCTTATTCAAGAGTTTTTAAATGGACAAGAATATAGCGTAGGAGTCATTGGAAACTATTCAGACTTCCAGATTCTTCCCATTCTTGAAGTCGATTATAGCCACCTCCCTGAGGGGCTTCCTCACCTTTTACCCTACGAGTCAAAATGGTTACCCGATTCTGCCTATTGG
>JAKQGT010000052.1 GCA_029556005.1 Chlamydiota bacterium
TTATTCTATTTTTAGAACGGGCCCCCAAAGAAGGGATTCCCTTTACCTATGAAGGGGAGACCCGCATTCTTAAGCGAAAAGAAGAGCTCATCATGCCGAGTGCTTCTTGCTCTTTCCCAAACATACTGAAAGAAAAAATCCATTTTGGATGTCACAAAGCGCAAGATTGGACCCTGGTCAAAAGACGCCTCAATCTTGAGGAGATTTTGCCGATTTGGTTTGAGCTAGGGAAGAATATCCCCTCCCATCCTAAACTCGATATAGGAACAGCGCGCCTCCTCAAGCACTGCGAGACCCTTGCTTTGCAAAAAAAACGGGAAGAGATAGGAATCCACTTAATCGGTCTTTTTCGTGCAGGGTTCGAAGGGATACTCACCCCGAGACTCATCGATACCGACTACCAAGGGTTTCTTTCTATGCAAGATGAAATTCCGAAGGAGGCATCCCCCTTAATGCTATTAGGCGAAGGGGCCCGTCTGATCCGTCAGCTTTTTATTCAACAGAAGGAAAACAAGCTTTCCCTACTTCCCTGTCTTCCGGTAGAGCTTCATGCAGGACGTTTTGTTGGGGTAGAATGCAAGGATTTGACCCTAGATATCGAATGGACGAAAAAGCTCATTCGGCGTCTCTCCTTACGTCCTCAAACCGATCAGGTCTGCTATTTAAAGTTTCAATCCCCATTAAAGTCGTTCCGCCTGCGAAAAGGGCCCCGAGATCGGGGGCGCATCTATGAAGTAGGGACGCCTTTGCAGCTCTCTGCGGGGACGACATATACCCTAGATCGCTTTCAAAAGTGATTCAACGCCAGTTGCATATAAGGGATCTATGTAAAGGCATATCTTTCTGCAATCTTTCCAGGAAAAACTGCTCGAAAATAGCATTTTTGCTATTTCCTTCGCAGATTTTTCTGGAAATCTCATCAGAAACCTAAGCCTTTTCATAGAACCCTTACATGCAACTGGCGTTAGTCCAAGTTCCTTCCATCACAAGTTCCGTTAACGGTTTGCGTGTAGAGGGTTTTTCTCGGCTTTGAAGCTCTGAAGAGAGAGTCTTCGGATCTCCCGGTTTTCCAATGGCAATCATCGCTTCTACTTGATAATCATCAGGGATCTGGCAAACCTTTTTAGCTTTTTTGTAATCAAAACCTTGCATCCCGTGGATCACCAGATTTCGGGCACAGCCTTCCAGGGCAAGATTGCACCAGGCAGCTCCTGTATCGAAACTATGGGTGATGGAAGGTTTCTGATTATGTTCAAAAAGGGTGTGAGAGAGGATGACAACAAGGACAGCAGCGTGGGACACCCATTTTTGATTTCCTTCGCTTAGAAGCTCAAATAAGACCTTCCAGTGAGGTGTTTCCCGTTTAGCGTAGATGAAGCGCCAGGGTTGTGCGTTATAAGAGGAGGGGGCCCATCTAGCCGCTTCAAAAAGAGGCATGAGCTCCTCATCTGTTAGACTTTCACCTGACATGGCTCGAGGAGACCAACGATTCAAGATGAGGCTTTGAATAGGATATTTAGAAGTTCTCATGAGTATACCTTTTATTGGATCCAGTGATTTTTTCAACTAGAGTGTGAGTAAAGGTTGCGACTCCCATACCGATGCAAGCGGTACCGAGGACATCACTGCAGTAGTGATCTGCAAGAAATACACGGCTAGAAGAGAGGAAAAAGGCGAGGAGGTAAAAAGCGACCTTATAGCGCGGGTATAAGAAGGAAAGAGAGGTTGCCAGGGTGAATGCAGCGATCGTATGACCTGAGGGAAAGGAGTGATAGTGGGAGTCCAGATGGGGCCCATAGATGCCAAAAATCCCTTTCTTGAGGAAGATATCGGGCCTAGCTCTACCAATCACAACTTTGGAAAGACGGACGCAAGCTACAGAGAGGCCTTGTGCTGCACTGATTTCAAAAAGAGGGAGGGTCCAATGCCTCTTAGATTGAGAGAGGCGTGCGATGAGAAAAAGGGTGATCCAGAAGAGTAGTTGCAAGGGGGGAAAGATGCAGAGGGAAAGGGTTTTAAATAAGGGGCGATAGACTTTGGCTGTAGGAGCTATTGTCAAAGCTATAGCCTTGTCCAGGAAAAAAAAGCTCAGAATGGCTAAAGCAAGTAGAACAAGTAAAAAAAGGGTTTGGCGAAAAGTGAAAAGCTTCTTAAAGTGATCCATAAGGTAACGAAATGTAATGTATGTAGCGATTCAACGCAAGGGATAGGTGATGAAAGTAGGAATTATTGGTTGTGGCGTCATGGGGAGCGCACTGGCACAAACTATTGTCAAAAATCATGAAGTCACTCTTTATGATCACAAAAAGGAGAATGCAGAGCCTTTGGGGAAGAAAGTGGGAGCTCCTGTAGCGACTTCCCTTGAAAAACTTGCAAAAGGGGTAGAGGTTGTGATTTTAGCAGTGAAGCCCAAAGATGTCGAAAAGGTTGCCGATGATCTGGATCCTCTCCTCCAAAATGATACACTATTGCTCAGCATTCTTTCTGGAACGCCCCTTCAAAGGTTAAAAGAGCTTTTTTCTAATCCTAAGATTTTTCGTCTGATGCCGAATCTCCCGATTCTTTGTGGAAAGGGAATGATCGGAGTGGTGGAAGAGGAGGAGCATCTTGAGGAGGATAAAATCAAAGTGGAAAAAACGTTAAAAGGGCTCGGCACGATCACGTGGTTTAAAGAGCCTCTGATGAATGCCTTCATCGCCCTCACAGGCTCCAACCCTGCCTATATTTACCTGATTATTGAAGCGATGGTTGAAGCGGGCATTAGTATGGGTTTTAAAGCAGCACAAGCTCAAGAGTTTATTCTAGAGACCTTTGAGGGGGCTGTGGCTCTTTTACGTCATAGCAAAAGCTTGCCAGAAGAACTCCGTTGGAGAATCTCTTCTCCTGGAGGAACCACTATTGCGGGACTTAATGAATTAGAAGCACATAATGTACGGTATGGGATCATTCGGGGCATTCAGAGGACGCAAGAAAAAGCCCAAGAAATGGAAAGTTAATAGCTAAGTATTTATACTCAAGCAACTTTCAAAGTTGTTTAGATAGTGTCGTCATGAGTTGCTCATTCTCAAAACATCTCCTATGGAAAATTTCATCGTTGACCTGTTTCAAAAGCCCCATTTGAGCTTTCTCCATCGGTCGCCTTGAACTTTCCTCATAGGAACCACTTTTTGAATGCCCATCTCATGACGACACTATCTAGTATACACTATTTAGACCTTCATTGCCTGGGGATTGAGTCTCACTTCGTGTTTTACCTTGTGATAGGTTTGGTCTAGAGGGTAGATGTCTTTTAAGCGCATCTCTTCCTTGAGTTTTTTAAGCCTTTCTTCTTCCTCTTTTTTAGATTTGAGGCAATTAGGGAGGAGAGCTTTCCAATCAATATTCCAACCAAGCGTATCGAGGGTGGTTGTGTAAGCGATCATGCGAACCAGGGCGATTGCTGTCGCCACTCCGATTAAGACATAAGGAATCACCATCGCGCAGCCTGCAATCAGAGTAATCAGGGAGGCTGCAGCAACAATAAGGGCTAGAATTCCCAATACATGTACGAGAGTCTTCTTCCATGTTTGTGTGTTGATGTCATTGGAGAGACTGAGTGCTTCATCAATAGCTTTGGGATCATTATCCACAAGCCCTTTAAGGAGAGAGACCGTTTTAAGACTGGCTTCATCGACCATCCAAGGGCGCACCCGTCTGGCAAGGTTCCTCTTTTTAACAGTTAAGGCTTTGTTGAGTTTTTCCTCTAAATACTCTAGCTGCTCACTCATAGGCACTTTAGAGTTTTTGAACTTCTTTTCCGTTTTTTCACAAATTTCCATGACCTCTTTTGGGGAGAGTTCGAGATACTCTCGTTGGAGTCGTCCTAATTTGGCGATCAAAAGATGGCGCGAGATTTCTGCTAAGGCTGGAGCATATTTCTTAAGGACTTGCCGATAGTGGAGGGGTTTTAGTTCGACTTCCTTTTGTATTTTATTAAATAGGTCTCGTATTTGCTCCATTTGCTCTTTCCCAAAGATATGCTCAAAATCTTCTGGATTCTCATTGAGAAGGGTGGTGAGTTCTTTGAGCGCTTTTGTACTTTCTTGAGGATTGAAATCCCTGACCAGTTTGTCTAGCTTAGCGAGGATGTCAAAATTGTAAGCATTGACAAATTTTTGCTCTCTTGCAAGGGAGATGGAGTCCACAATTCCTTCTACTGTACAAAGAATCACGCCAAAAGCGTAACTGAGAGGAACTAAGGCAACGAAGTGTGCTGCCGGGATGATGTTTAGAGCAATTCCGTAGTTGATTACGGATCCTCCTGCGCTGATAAAGTTAGCAGGAGCTCCGACTAGGCGCGTAAAAGAATCTTCTGCCCCTTCCCGATCTTTTTCTTTGATGGATCGATAGAATGTTTTGGCCGAATTATAAATATCACTGGGGAGGTAAATGAGATTGGATCCTCCTGGGTAATTGGAAAAGGCGGGGCTTTCATAAGGGGAAATTTTCTCAGTGTCGGTGATATGTTTACGGAAGACGTTGGAAACATCGTAATGCAAATCTTTTCTTGAACACTTGTGCGGAGAAAGAGGTTCCCCCAGAGAATCTTTCTTGGGGGTGTGGTTTACAAATAGTGGAACATGCTTAAAAGCAACGCTAGACATTTTTGTATCCTTTCCCTAGTCTGATTAATTATTATAACAAAATAATTAATAAATATAAA
>JAKQGT010000064.1 GCA_029556005.1 Chlamydiota bacterium
TTGACTTGGGAGTGGGGTGTTTGCATCTCTTCACGCGTAAGGATACGGAAAGACGAGTGATGCTCAATGCCATTGGGCCTGTGTGGGATGGAAATGAAGTGTGGCTGATCATTATTTTTGGGGGGCTATTCGTAGGTTTCCCTAGCATTTATGCGACCATTTGTTCAGCCTTTTATACCCTCATCATGATTTTAATCGCAGGGCTCATGATTCGGGCGGTTGCGATAGAGTTCCGTTCTAAACAGGAATCTCCCCATTGGCGCCGTCTTTGGGACTGTCTATTTAGCGTTTCTTCCTATATTATTGCTTTTTCTATTGGGGTCATTATGGGAAATCTGATTACGGGGATTCCCTTGAATGCTGAAGGAAACTTTGTGGGGACATTTTGGGATTTCTTCACTCCCTATACCTTTTTAGTCGGAGTGATGGGGGTGGCTGTTTTTACCATGCATGGAGCGATCTATATGCTGATGAAAACAGAAGGGGAGCTCCATGAGCGTATCCGCAGGTGGGTCAATCCTTCTATTATGGTTTTTATCATCCTCTATCTTTTAACGACTTTTGCTACCCTGCTTTATATGCCCCATATGACAGGAGCCATGCGGAATGTACCGTGGCTCTTTTTAGTTGCTCTTGTTTCCATGCTGATGATTGCCAATGTTCCCTTTTGTGTAAATAGGGGGTATGATGGATGGGCCTTTATCTCTTCTTCCCTCAGTATCACCCTCCTTTTTGTCCTTTTTGGAATAGGAACCTATCCTAATATGGTACGCTCGAGTTTAGACCCCATCAACTGTAGCTTAGATCTCTTTAGTGCAGCAGCCAGTCTCCCTACGATGAAGGTCATACTCATTGTTGCCCTCATTGGAGTTCCTTTAGTGCTAGCGTATGGGTGGTGGATCTATCACATCTTCCGGGGGAAGGTCAGCATCGATGATATGAGTTATTAACCTGAGTTTTGGGTTTTTGTTATAGAGAATCAGAAGGGTTTTCTGTTAGATTTTTGTTTGTTTTCACGCAGGAAAGGGCCAAAGAGCCCTTTTCAAGTGAAAACAAACAAAAAGAAAGAGAAAACCCCCTGAGAATCAATAAGAAAAACCCAAAACTCAGGTTATTAATGAAAAAGGCAGGATTGCTCCTGCCTTTTGAGTATAAAACGGATTTCTCCTGTTTTAGAAATCGAGTCTGGCTTCTCCAGTAATCCCGTAAAACATCAGATCTTCAGACTGCTTTTCAAAGCGTTGATTAAGAAGGATGTTTGCAAAGGCTTGACCACCACCGGCTCCAAGATTAAACTCTTCTGGAAGATTGAATTGGTTAATTCTCCAGTAGTACTGAACTTCATAACCGAGCTTCAACCCCACATTGAATTTATTGTTATTAATGCGGCGATCCCAACCCAGACCTAGGAACATCTGCGCAAAGGGCACATACCGATGGAATTTATCGGTGAGTTTATAAATTCTTTGATTATCAGTGAGAAAATTAATCCCTTGAAAGAAGGGAAGAAATTCTCTGTGTAGAGATTTAAAGCTACCATAGAG
>JAKQGT010000074.1 GCA_029556005.1 Chlamydiota bacterium
ATAAACTGCCCTTTTTTGATATTTATCGCGGCCTTAGAATTTCCTGCTGCTAAAAGGAGATCTGTTTGTCTACAAAGAAAAGCGGGGATTTGAATGATACTGCAGACTTCAGCAGCAGGAGCAGCTTCCTCCGGATGATGAATATCTGTAAAAACGGGGAGGTGGAGTGTTTCTTTGACTTTTTGTAAAATTTTTAGCCCCTTCTCAAGACCTGGGCCTCTGTAGGAATCTACAGAGGAACGATTAGCTTTATCATAGCTAGCCTTATAGATGAGCTGCACGCCGCATCTATCAAACATCTCTTGAAGCTGCTCTGCACATCTCAGAGCATGTTCTTCGCTTTCGATCACACAGGGGCCCGAAATCACCACTAGAGGGTGTTTGCTTCCAATCTTAATTCCATCTACTTCAAATTCCACTTAACATCTCCCTATTAGCATTTCCTAACGAATATACTTGAAAATCATTTTTCCGATGACTAAAATTCACATTAATTTGGGGATTGATAGCTCAGCTGGATAGAGCACCCGCCTTCTAAGCGGGCGGTCGCAGGTTCGAGTCCTGCTCAATCCGACTTTTTATTTTGGTTTTTTCATGGGAAATAATGACTCTCTTCTAGGCGATTTGCCGCTGCAGTCAAAAAAGTTTGACGCTCTCGATAGTGTTTTTTCTGCGTTTAAAGAGAGAACATTTCAAGAAAAAAATCATCATGAGAAAAGCAATGCGGTCAGTCAAGCTCTCTGTGAGCTTATTCTCAAAACAGAAGGGCCGGTCTTTCTTCTCGATGCCGTTGTCGATTTTATCACTCGTGTTAAAGAAGAAAACCTATTAGAGGGGTACACCTTTTCTTCTTTTGAGCTTTACCTCAACCAATTTTCTTCTCTCACTACGCACGAAAACTATGAGGTGCGTGGAAAAATTGTAGGGAAGTGGATTCCCAGAGATAGCTACCAATCCTATTTCCCCATTGGCATGGGGAAAAGCTATGCGGGTACACATTTTGTTACTGCTCACAACTCTCCCGATTTAGATACAACAGTTGCCTCTTTTTGGGGATGGGTGGATGCTTTTGCTGCGCGCGTGAGTGATGGGCTCCATATCTGGAACGTTCCAGGAGGACCTCCTTACACCCAGATCGAAATCCAGATCCTTTTTCATGACCTTTTGGGGGGAGGTGTTTTTGACTACTTAGCTAAAACACGCCTTTCCTTGACTTTGAATAGCTTGGATTTGATGACCCAAGCAGGGATGACCAAAAAACATCCCCATGACCCTGCTTTGAGTTTTGATCACGACCGTCTCCGTAATGCGGTGGTGATTGTGGATCAAAATGGGTATTACTTAGGGGATTGGAGGACGATCGATTTAGAGGGTGTGAGAGGAGTTGTGATGGCTCTCAACAACTGCTTGATGTGGCTAGAAGCCAATCTCCATATCCGTCTCATTTCTTGTTTTACAAAGCAAAAACTCACTCTCGATCAGATCTCATCCGTTGTGCGAGATATTCTTAACATCAAAATTAGTGAATGCGAACCCTCTCGAGAACTTCCCCCGAAACAGCTCCAATTTTTGAATGATTACCTTGTGAAGGTTCTGAAAGTGGATAAAGGAATCGAAACGTCATTTGAAGAATTTGCATTGGAGATGGAAGAGATCGATATTGTCAATTTTAAACAAATTATTTCCTGGCTCAAGTCTTTAATCAAATCCGAACTTTTTGATGCTTCGGGAGCATTGATCGAAAACCGTCCCCTCATCTTTAGCCAGCTAGAGGTCCTTGTCAAAATGCTATCTGATGCTTTTAACAACATCAGACGGTATGTTGATCAATTAGAAATCGCCTTTCGCATCAAAACGGATGTATTTGGATTTGCCCCTCAATCGTTAAGTCACCGCACCGATATCGAAGAGATCCGCTCAAAAATTGGGAATTATTCTTATCTGACAGTGAATCAAGTCGATTTAGAGGGGAAGCAAGTCCCTATCGGTGTTGTTCATGCGGCAGATCTCCAAAAAGACATTTTAGGAACGGTCTCTTTACGCGATTTTTGTAATCGTGAAGAGATGAAAATTCCCTCTTATTTACAAGTGATTAGTGTCATCGATCATCATAAAAGCTCCCTCCATACAGATACCCCTCCGACAGCGGTTATCAGTGATGCCCAATCCTCCAATGCTATTGTGGCTCAAATGGCGTTCAACATTAACGATCAGTATGGTTTGGGGGGGATGACAGAAGAAATGATCGATGCCCAAATCCGGGAAGTAGAAAAGGATCTATCCACCATTCAAAAGATCCGGATTTATCAACGCCTCTTGCAAAAGAAAAAAGTTCTTAAGACGGAGCATAACCATTATGTAGACCCGCGGCGTGAAAGCATCGAGTATCTCCATTTTGTATATGCGATTTTAGACGATACCGATCTACTCACTAAAGTGACCCGCTTCGATGTAGAGTGTATGGCCTCTCTTCTCAACCGATTAAAATCTCTCATGCTCAAAAAAGAAACGGAAATCGTCCATTTCGATGATATCAAAGAGAATGAAAATTTTACTTCGAAAGCCGCAGAAAGACTTCTGCAAAATGAGGATTTTTACTCTCTTTATAGCAAGGTTTATTTGCACAAAGAGCAAGGGGTGGAAGATAACTTTGAAAAGTGCATCAAGGGAGAGCCCTCGAATATCTTTACCGACACCAAAATTCTTAACTACTCAAACCGCGTGGGTCAAACCAAAATTTTTGCACGCAACTACGCTGTCTTTCAAAAGCATGCCATGGAGCTCAGGAAGAAATGGTATGAAAAAGCCCTGAGCGTTTACGCTAATAACCGAGAAATTATGCTCCATCTGCATATGGTGACAACCATTGCAAGTGCAGAAGAACTGTTTAAAGGGGGGCAAATCACTTATGAACATCAAGATGAAATTTGGTTCTGGATTCCTTCCACAGAACTGGCTTTAGAAAAACTCAAACTCTTTCTCAGTGGATTTAAAGCTTCGAGTGCCGCTTTAAAACTCCATTTTGAGGTGGAGTTTTTAGGAGAGAATGCCCGCGTTCTTTCACAAGCTTTTAAAGAAAGCTTCCTTCCCATTAAGCACTTTCTTCCTAAAAAACCGGGAGAACTCCCGATTGCAATCCTCCGTTATAGCGCTGGTGGGCTCAATTCGCGCAAAGCGATGATTGCTCCCTATCTTCCTCGCTTAGTGGATCAATAATATTACCCTTTAATATTTTCACCCAATCCTTTAAATAAGATTTATTATACTCAAGCAACTTCAAAAGTTGATTGAGTATAACGCAAATGTTGGAATGATTATTTAGGAGGATGTATGAAACGCACCTTTATGATTTGCATGATGCTACTTTGCTCCTATGCAACGATAGGTTTTGCCTATTCAAAGGTCTTAGAAGTTTCCATTGAGGCTTGGACGTGCTCTGCCTGCCGCCATGGCAATCCTGAGAGTGTGAAAGAGTGTGAGTATTGTGGAAAAACGAGATGAAAAAAGCACACTCTAGGGTGTGCTTTTTTGTAAAATAGAGGGGATGAGTGAAGATTATTCTTCAACAACCTTTGCGCCACCTTCTTCAAGGATTTCTAAATTCACACGGATACCATTGCGGCTAGCCACAGACATCAACAGCGTGCGAATAGCATTGATGGTCTTCCCTTTTTTTCCGATAATTTTTCCAATGTCGGATTTTTCAACGCTCAGCTCGATGATGAGAGTGTGGGTTCCTCCGATTTCATTGATTTTAACTTTGTCTGGGTTGTCAACGAGATTTTTTACGATGTATTCAACAAATTCTTTCATGGTTCGATCCTTCTGTTGCGCTTAAAGCTAATAGTGCTAAACGTGATCCACTTCTTGTTCACATGCCTATGATACTAAACCTTTACATTTTAATCTAGAAATATTTGATAGCCCAAGCTGAACCCATTTCAGTATCTCTAACTTTCTAAGAAGAAAGCTTTTCAATCCATTTCTGGAAATCTTCTGGAGGGGGAGCTGTGAGGGTAAGTTCGCTGCCGAGAAAGGGATGGATAAACGTGATATGGTGGGCATGCAGGAGGTGGCGTTTGACTCCCAGTTTAGAGCTCAACTTCTCACTTCCGTAGACACGATCTCCTAATACGGGAGTTTTAAGATGCTTTAAATGGACGCGGATCTGATGGGTGCGCCCTGTAACGGGTCGAACTTTTACCAAAGAAAAGTCTCCAGCAGAAATCAGGGTCTCTATATGGCTGAGAGCAGGACGTCCTTCCTCTACAACCGTCATTTCTTTTCGCTTCACTCTATCCCTTCCGATAGGAGCGTCAATGCTCTGATTCCCGGGGTTTCCAATGGTAATAGCAAGGTATTCTTTATGCATTTTTCGGGCGGAAAATGCTTCAATGAGCTTTTGATGGGCCTCGACTGTTTTTGCGGCTAAAATGACCCCCGAGGTCTCCCGATCGAGGCGATGTACAATGCCAGGGCGTAAGTCTTGGGGAGGGAGGGATTGACAGTGGTGAAGGAGGGCATTGACAAGAGTCCCTTCAAAATGCCCTGGTGCGGGATGAACCACCATGCCGGCAGATTTATTGATACAGAGAAGGTAGGGATCTTCATAGAGAATTTCTAAAGGGATGGCTTGGGGGTTGAGCGTAATTTCAGGAGTCTGGAGAAAAGATACCGTGATGGTATCGCCCACTTGGGGGATCTCTCGTTTTTTGACACTCTTTCCATTACGTTTCACACCCTTGTGATCGATGAGATACTGAAAATAGGAACGGGAATATTCAGGAAAGCGGTCATGAAGGAGCTTATCCAAACGGATAGGGTTTTCTACAATGAAAGATTCCATATAAAAATTTTAATGCTAAGAATTGGGTAGGATTATACCAAGAAAACTATTGTTCGTCGATCCGTTCTTTGATCTCTTGCTGAACCTTTTGATGCTGCTGCTGAGACTCCTTCATACTATTTTGAATCATCTGCATCATATTTTGTTCAAAAGCACTCACCATTTGATCGGTTACCTGCCCGG
>JAKQGT010000084.1 GCA_029556005.1 Chlamydiota bacterium
CGTGTAATGGATGCGCTCTACACGTGAATCTAAAATCACATGGATGCCCTCTTTATGAAAGGTCTCCATAATGACTTTTCTCGCATCTTCATCTTCACGCCCCATGATATGGGATTTGCTTTCAACGAGAGTGACTGTAGCCCCTAATCTTCTGAGGGCTTGTGCTAATTCACATCCAATCGGCCCCCCCCCAAGAAAAAGGATACTTTTAGGGACTTTCTCTAAGTTGAAAATCTTTTCGTTATTTAAAAAAGGGGTTCCTTCTAGGCCCGGGATAGGAGGAGTTAGGGGATGAGAGCCGGTAGCAATGACAATCTGTTTTCCTTGAACGCTTTCTCCGTTGACGTTAAGAGTATGGGGATTTTCGAAGAAAGCTGTCCCATTCCTTGTTTCGACTCCAAGGGCATTGAGGGCAGGAGGATCTTCATGAGACCGCACTTTAGAGACAATGTTACGGACACGCTCAAAAGCATTTCCCATCTCCACAGAAAAAGGGGAGGGAATAATCCCTAATTCTCTGCAGGAGTAAAGGGCGTGGGCATTTTTAGCAGAGGCTATGAGAGATTTACTGGGAATGCATCCATAGTTCGTGCAATCCCCTCCGTAGGCCCCTTTTTCAATTAAAAGGACTTTTTTTCCAGCTTTAGCTGCCCCGATGGCAACGACGAGACCACCCGCTCCCGCCCCGATAACGATGATATCATACCATTTGTTCATTGCAGTTATTCCATTTATTTTTTTATATAGAGTTTTAAGGAATTAAATTCTAATAAGTCTATGTTAGCAGAAAAAAAACGACTTAAAGAAAATAAAAAACGGACAGAATATTGGAAACACTGGGGGCCCTATCTCTCAGAGAGGCAATGGGGGACAGTTCGAGAAGATTACAGCGAAGATGAGAATACGTGGGGATATTTTACCTATGAAAATGCCCTTTCGCGTGCCTATCGCTGGGGTGAAGATGGCATTGCTGGCATTTCCGATACCCATCAACGCTTATGTTTTGCTCTCAGTTTTTGGAATGAACAAGATCCTTTTATTAAAGAACGGATTTTTGGACTCACAAATCCCGAAGGAAATCATGGGGAAGATGTAAAGGAGTATTATTACTATCTCGATAATACGCCGACCCATTCCTATATGAAATACCTCTATAAATATCCTCAAGCAGAATTCCCCTACGAAGGGATACGGAAAGCCAACCAAGGGCGGACTCAAAAAGAACCAGAATATGAGCTCATCGATACGGGAATTTTTGATCACAATCGTTATTTCGATATCTTTGTGGAGTATGCGAAAAAAACGCCCGAAGACATTTATGTCCGCGTTACGATGCATAATCGGGGAAATGAGGAGAAAAAACTCCATGTTCTTCCGACTTTTTGGGCACGCAACGTGTGGTTCAAAGAAGGTGTCCAGAAGCCCTTAATCAAAGAGGTAGATGGGCATATTGAAGCAAACCACTCCGAGATGGGGAAGTGGAGTCTCTATGGGGATGCCCCTCAAGCCCTGTTATTCACGGAAAACGAGACAAAAGGGAAAGATACCTACGCGAAAGATGGGATCAGTAACTATGTTGTGAATCAGATGCAGGGAGCGGTGAATCCCTCTAAAGAGGGGACCAAAGCAGCGTTTCACTATATCTTATCGATTCCCCCTGGTGAGAAAAAAGAGCTTGTGATGAGACTCACTTCAGAGGAAGATCTGAAAAATCCTTTAGCCGATGTGCATAAAGTGTTTAAAGCCCGCATGAAAGAAGCAGATGAGTTTTATGCTGAACTTCTCCCTGAGCATTTAGGTGAGGAGCGGCGGATGATTGCAAGGCAAGCGCTAGCAGGGATGCTTTGGAATAAGATGTACTACAACCTCATCATTCCCGAATGGCTTAACGGAGATCCCGATTTTTACCCCCCTCTTCCTCCTCATAATCCTAAGACTGCACGGAACAATGAGTGGCTCCATCTATACTGTGATGATGTGATTTCGGCTGCAGATAAATGGGAGTTTAACATGTTTTTTTCTTGGGATACCGCTTTTCATTCGATCCCGCTTGCCATGGTTGATCCCGAATATGCGAAGCATCATCTCAATTTGCTCACCCAAGAGTGGTATATGCACCCCAATGGGATGCTTCCCGCCTATGAATGGAATTTTTACGATGTCAACCCCCCGGTTCATGCCTGGGCTACGTGGAGGGTCTTTAAAATTGAAAAAAAACGGACAGGAGAAGAAGACCGTTTCTTTTTAGAGCGGGTTTTTCAAAAGCTTCTCATCAATTTTACGTGGTGGGTGAACCGGAAAGACAATGCGGGAAAAAATATCTTTCAAGGGGGCTTTTTAGGGCTCGATAACATCAGCGTCTTTAACCGGAGTGCCGATCTTCCTCAAGGGGCGATGCTTTATCAATCAGATGCAACGAGTTGGATGGCGATGTTTTGCCTCAATATGCTCACC
>JAKQGT010000085.1 GCA_029556005.1 Chlamydiota bacterium
CCTATGAGGAAAGTTCAAGGCGACCGATGGAGAAAGCCCAAATGGGGCTTTTGAAGCAGGTCAACGATGAAATTTTCCATAGGAGATGCTTTGGGAATGAGCAACTCATGACGACACTATCTAGGAAGAACTTAAGCAACACATTTTAATACGTTAGCTCTGGGCAAAAGCCCCTTTTTCTTGAAGCCCTTTTTTGATGACAAAGATTTCCCGTTCAATGCCAATGAGCTCGGCCTTGGTTTGCTCGAGTTTTTTCTTTTTTTCTACCACTTGCATCCCGAGCTTTTTCACCTCTAAATCGCTCTCTTCATCAGGAGCTTTTTCCATTTTAGCTTTTCCCTCTTCTAAAGCTTTTTTGAGGGTTTGGAAGTCTTCTTGGATTTGATCATAGATCTTTTTGATCATCCCCTTATCTTTTTCAAGCGTTTGCAGAATGAGTTGCTGCCCTCGATCATTTAGGGGTGGAGAGGCTTGGGGTTTTTCCTTTTTGGGGGGGGCTGCTTTGGGTTGTTTTTGCGACAGAAAATACTCGCGTGCCCGTTTGAGTTGCTTTTCATAGCTTTCTACTAGGAGACGCGATTGGTAAAGTTCTACGCGCGCCGTATTGAGCATTTTAAGACGCTCTTTAGCAGAAATCATAAGAGACTCTTGCGCATCGTGGAGAGCTTTCTCTCGTTCTTGAACACTCTTAAGCTCTTGCTTCAAGACTTGTATTTCTCGGTACTGAGATAACGACTCACTGGAAAGGAGATCTCTTTGTTTAAACATTTTTTCAGATTCGATGCGGCTCCCTTCGACTAAACTGAGGAGAACTTCGATCTCATCTTGAAGGGATTTATGTTGCTCTTTGAGCTCTTTCATCTCCCGCTCTAAACCCCGTTTTTCAACAGCCCCTTTTTCTTCTGAGCTGTAAAGAGAGAGTCTCAGTTCCGATACCACCTTATCCTTATGCTCTTTCTCTTTTGAATAAAAAGCTTTAAGCTCCTCCATACATAAAAACGAAACGGTCAGCCCCAAAGCAAGAGAACAGCCCCAACCGACTTTCCATAAAAAGGCTTCTCGATGTCCTAAGAAATAATGGAGAGCAAAATAAAGAATAAAGACCATCAACGTGAAGGCAAATCCGCTGACACGATACCGCCAAGAAACCACCACTCCCATCACAGTGATCAGGGGAAGAAAAGGGTTCGAAAGGGTGGGAATCGCCAGGATCAATGTCAGCATCACGAGCAAGGGACCCATGAGCATCCAAAAAAGAGGCTTACTTTCAGAAGATGAAAAATCTGACCATCGATCGATTAACTGCTTCACCATTTTTTAGACTCCATTCGAGATAATCTCTAAAATTTGCGTAATGGAAAGAAACCCTTTTTCAAAGCGTTTTAATCCAAAACACTCATTCGGCGAATGCATGCCATCTGTCGAAAGGCCCATCCCGATCATGACAAGCTCTCCTCCACAAATTTTAGAGAGCATCGGAACAATCGGTATGGTTGCCCCACAAAGGATACGCCGACAAGGGACATTAAACACCCGTTCATAAGCCTCACTAGCTGCTGCAACCGTCTGAGAATGGGGAGAGGTGAGCATCCCGCTCGCCCCATGTCCTCTTTCAAACCTTACTTCTATACCTTCTGGGAGATTTTTTATCAAAAAAGACTCTATCGCTTCTACAACTTTTTGAGGATTTTGCCCTTCAACCAAGCGGCAAGAAAGCTTAACCATGGCTTTAGCTGGGATAATGGTTTTACTCCCCTCTCCTGTATACCCACTTTCCATTCCATTAATCTCTATCGTCGGTCGGATCCAATTGGACTCTAAAAGAGAGTACCCCGCTTCCCCTTGAAATGCCTTAGCATCATAAGGA
>JAKQGT010000087.1 GCA_029556005.1 Chlamydiota bacterium
TTCTATATGTGTTGTGTGGTGGGCTTCCAAAATTAAAGCGCGGGCTTGCATTTTGGATATCCAGTCTTTTGAAAGGGTTGCTGCTTCCAAAAAACCTCGGGTACGCTCGATAGCAGTAAGAGCAGAGGCTATGGGAATGGAAATAGTGAATTTAGGCTCAAAAGGCATGATTTTACGACGGTTTTTTCTTTATTGTGTCATAAAAAGTGATATTGAGCAACCTTTTTACGACGTTTTACGACATTTTTCTCAAAAAATCGTCACAAAAATAAATTTAGCTATAACTCTCCATGAGATTGGAAGAAGGAGCAAATCGCTTCAAAGTAAGCTTGGGATACTTCCACGACTCTCTGGGGGCAGGGAATTCCCTGAACTGTGGTTTCTTGTCCACTGAGAGCTAACGCTTCTTGAAGGTTGTTTTGAATGAGTGTTTCTCCATAGCAGAGAGGGCCTTTGATGAGTCTGGTCAAGCAGAGATTCCGGGAAAACACTCCCTCTGCTAAAGAGAGGGGGCTCCCATATTCAGGATAGGGATGGGGTTTGAGTGGGGAAACATTTAGATAAGTTGTGAACGATTTCACAAGGGTTTTAGCAAGAGTGAAAGAGTGTTCTAGATCTTGGGTGCAGATGAGTCTAAGAAAATGGTACCGGTCTTCTGGAGAAGCAAGCTCACCTTGGGAAAAGCTACCAGGAATAAAGACGAGATTAAAGTTTTGCAACGTAGGCTTGGTCTGGTTCGAATGGGGTAATTCAGAATCGATCGCATTGTAATGGATAAGGATGGTTAAATCCGGTTGATACAGATTAATGATTCTTGCTCTTTCTCTAAGATCTAGGCGGTTATAATGGCGGAGAAAAATCGTAGAGAGAGGGACCCCTTTTTCCCAGAGTTCGGGATGTTTTTTCAGCCAATCGAAAAAGTCTTCGGGGAAGGCCCCCTCACCGATCCCTTTTCGGGATAAAAACACAGAGGCCCCTTCTCCTTCTAGAAGCGCTTTGAGGTGAAGGGCAGTGAGAAAAGAGAGGGTTCCTTCATCGAAACGGAGGAGGTGTCCCTTATGTTCCATTTCGACATACCGCTCTTCTAAGGGGGCAAATTTCCCCCCAAAGTGGCCCGGATCGATAGCAATCTTAGCATGCGATAGCGTCTTAAGGGATTTTTTTTGCTCAAAAAAAGGAGCCTCACCAAAGAAGAGTTGGTACTCAGCATTTCCTTTCTTTTTATCTTCTGGAGAAGCAAAGAGGATGAGGGCGTGTTCTTCAATTTCAAAGTAGTTTTCAATTTCTTTCGAACCCTGAAGAAAATGGCGGATTTTCTGTGTTACATATTCCTTTGAGAGTTGCCTTTGAAAAGAGTTAAATTCTTCCAAACCTTCGCCAAAACAGGAAACTGAAAGAAAAAGGATTAAAAACAAACATCTATTCATTATTTATACAATGCGTTGAATGGAAAGAAGCGTTTTGGGGGAGGAGTCAACGAGCGTGGGAAAGGTTTGAGCGATTTTGTTTAAAATTGCTTCTGCCTGAGATTGTGCCGAGAGCTGCAGGTGTTGTCCCACAATAGATTTTAATGCTTCTTCAAATTCAGTCCCATGCTTTTCATTGGAGAATTCACTATCAAAAGAGTGGGCAATCAATAGATCTCCTTCTTTCCAATTTTCCGTTGTCTCATAGAAGCCATGATGAGGATTTTCTCCCAATGGGGGGTTTTGGTTTGCAAGAAAACGGGGCGCTTTTGTTCCGACCCCCAGATGCATTAAAGAGCCACATCCACAAGAGATGAATGAAAATTGGTTATCTAGAGGGGTGAGATAAAGGAGTTGAAAAAGAAAATGGTTTTTCTTTTT
>JAKQGT010000106.1 GCA_029556005.1 Chlamydiota bacterium
TGTGAGAGATCATTTAAGTAGACCTGAATCCCATTGACCATATTCGAGTCATAGGTGAAGTTTTGAGAAGAGGTATTGATCGCGTGGACAAGGGAGCTGGGAGCGAGAACACATTTGGCACCAATTGCCATCACACCGGGATCATAAAATCCCGCAACATAGAGGGGAAGGCGTTGCTCTTGCACGGAGCTACTTGTCGCAGCTCCATAGGAAAAATAACCGATATCTCCCATTTTTACGCCATTATTTTGGTAGTGCTTGGGGAGAACAACAGCAGGTTCTAGTGTGTTTGGTAGTTTTGCCTCTGATTGTACGATATAGGGCCAAGGGGGAGGGATTGCCGGTTCCCTTTCAAAATACATCTCCGTTTCAGCTTCAGCCACTTCTAACCCATCCCAAGGAATTTGCCCTCCTAAAGGTCGTCCTTGCAATGTGGTTTTCACTTCTATACGAAGATCTCTCAGTGAATGCAATGTAGATATTTGCGGAGGGAGGACTTTTGCCTCCAGCGTTAGCAGTCCATCAATAAAGAGGGGAGTGGCTAGGCTTAAGACGTGAGTGCTCCCATCTTTCCCCAGAAAAAGGAGGTGTTCTCCACGCCTCACTAACTTTCCTCCAGAGTTTTTCTTTTCTAGGGGAAGGGAGAGGTGGGATATCTGCCCTCTTTTGATCGGTGCATTCGCATCAAACTCGACTCCCTCAGGAAGGAGAAGGGCGAGGGATTGCCAGCGGTGGGAGGTGGTGCGCATTTTTTGAATCTTGATGTGAGTGAGAAGGGCCTCAAGGCGTTTTTGGAATTCACTCACTGAAACACGCTTGACCTCTTCAGGAGTATCTTCTTTGGTTCCACTTGAGGAGACATTCGCTAAGAAAAATAGGTGGTTGAGATCTTCTATTCTGGGAGGATCGATCAACGAGGGAAGCTCGGGGCTTTTTCCACAAAAAGAGGAGATGTAGGAGACTTGTGTCAGATAGCCTTGGCTCTTTTCTTGGGTAGGAGTAAAAGCAATCCCTTGAGGGCGAATCATGCGGAGTTTTAGTACGGCTCCTGAAACTTCATAATCTTGGGCCTTTAGTCCGAACGTTTCAATGATTTGAAAAGCCTCTTTGACCAAGTCTTTGGTCGAGCCATCTTCCTGGGTGATTTTTTCGGGCCAACGGGGAGGGATTTCCCTATCATCAGCGGTATAGGGGTCAGTGAGTAAGGCGACAGATTTTTCCCCAATACTCTTATAACGAAAATCTGAAGCATTGCTAATGCTATCGATTTGATAATAATAGGAATGGTAGTAAGCATCTGTTGGCGTGATCCGAATAGGGGCATTGAGAGAGGTGAGTTTACTCAGCCAGTTTTTTTCGATCCCATCTGTGATAGAGAGAAAGATGAGGACGAGCCAAACAACTAATGAAATCACTCCGACCGACATTAAAGCGATCAGAGACATCGATAGCTGACGCTTCCTCGGAACGAGGTACTTTCTAGCAATCGAAAATTCAAAAATCACTTTGCTTCTTTAAAGATAACGTGACGACGGACGCGTTTGTCAAATTTCTTTAATTCAATACGATCAGGTGTATTGCGCTTATTTTTAAAGGTCCAGTAGGTCTCAGGACTTTCAGAACTCTTGAGTCGAATTTTTTCACGTGCGCCTTTCTTTGCCATAGTAATTCCTTATAGTGCGATTTTAGGAGATATACTCAAACCAATTTTGAAATTGTTTGGGAATAATTCTATCTTTTTTACCGATTCATGACAAGTTTCGAATCGATTCTCGGGAAAGGGTGGATCTCTCCCTCTAAATTTTTTAGGTGGTATCCAAGCCCTGCAATCATAGCGGCATTATCTAAGCCGAGTCCCTTAGGAGGCCAAAAAAGAGGATAGGGGCTCTTTTCTTCAAATAACTTTCTTAAGGCTTTATTTTGGGTAACGCCTCCACCTAAATAAATCCCTTTGCAGGGAAATGTGCTTGCAGCTTTCAAAGCTTTATTCACCAAATCAGAGAGGGCAGCTTGTTGAAAGCTTGCGGCAATATGTTTTTTTTCTTCTTCAGGAATAAGGGTGGGGGAATTTTTGGTATTACATTTTCCCTTTACCGAATAGAGAACATTTGTTTTGAGCCCACTAAAGGAGAAATCGAGGGGGCGTCCTTTGACCAGCCCTCCGCGAAAAGGATATTTTTGAGGATCTCCCTCTTTTGCTAATGTTTCGATATGGGGGCCGCCTGGGTAGGGATAGCCTAATAAAGCGGCAACTTTATCAAAGGCTTCTCCGATCGCATCATCTACCGTTGTTCCTAAAATTTTATAAGAGGTGAGCCCCGCCATATGGGCTAAAAAGGTGTGTCCTCCAGAGACTACAATCCCGAGGGCTGGGAAGAGGGGGTCCACTTCCATCATGGCTGCATAGAGGTGGGCCTCCACATGGTTCACCCCG
>JAKQGT010000127.1 GCA_029556005.1 Chlamydiota bacterium
CTTTGCCCATACCCATGTTGTGATTGGCAATGAAAAATGTGAAACCTTTTCAGGCCATTTTTTCAAAGGAACGGTCACAATCACAGCCGAGATTTTCCTGTTTCATGTGGATATTGCTCTCAACCGAAAGCAGGATAAAAAGCTCAACTTCAAGGGTCTCGAACTCCCCCACCTATTTGTCAGATGAGATTAAATATCCTCAATCAAATCTTCAAAATGCTCTTCTGAAACGTAAGTGGGAACGAGGAGCTCTTTGGGGATTTCAAAATAGACCCCAGTATCCACTCCTTGAATGCCGACCTTAGTAGCAACCTCCACAACACACATCTCTGTCATTTTATTGAAAAAACTCATGGGATTAGGCCCTTTATGAGGAAGGCCTACCCGCGCATTCATTTCTTTGACAAAGGTGAGGATCTCTACAGCTGTAAAAGTTTTTCCTTCCATAAGGGTATAACTTTTTCCAGCTTCTAAGCGCATAAAATAGAAAGGGGGAAAAGCTGAACGCAATTTAAAAGCTTGGTGATAGATTTCTACACAAAGGCCCTCTAGGATCCTAAGAGAGCGATTGCCACTCCGATATTGAGCAGGCACACCATTAAAGCGGGAAATTAAATCTTCAGGTGAGACAGGGTCTGGAAAAATGCTCGATCTTTTGGGAGTATCCCCTGCTTTTGCAATCCATGTGACCACTCTAACTCCTAAGGTGCTGGTCACACTGCTTTGGACCATTGTTTGAAACTCCACTAGTGTAAAAAAATGTTTTCCTGAAAGTTTCCCGACTCCTTCATTTTCTTCGCGCTCACCCGAAACAATGTGCTCGATATCAAATAAGAGAATCCCTTTTCCTGGAGAGCGATGAAACTCATGAAGAAGGGTTTCGACCCATTCGAGTTTCGCTGCATACTCTAAAGCATGGCGATGCCCTTGTGGGGAATCACTACTCTCCCCTTTTTTCAAAGCTCCCTCCATCTTCTCCATAAACCTTTTTTGCAAATTGCTTGCTTTTTCAGGATCGAGATGGGGACTATTACGGGTCGAGCGGTATCCTTTTACTAGCGTGTTAGCAGTCGTTGGAGATACTTTACTCGGTGTTACTTTAAGCCCATCAAGAGCAGCTTCTCCCGCTTTAAACGGTGAGGGAGTTTGGAAAGGGTCTTTAGGTTTTTCTGGAGACTGCGGTGGGGTTTTAAACGGGTCGAATTTTGCTTGAAAACCTAACATCCCGAATTGGTGCTCCAAATCTTTCATTTGAGAAAAACCTTCCTCTGGAAGCACTACTTCCTCATCTAAATCCCAAGAAGTTTCCTCATCACTAAACTGAGTTTCATTCCACAAGCTGCTCTCTGATTTCTGCCCTACTGCTCTCGTCGCCATACCTTACCTTAAATTAAAAATTAATTTTGAATTAAGTTAGTATAGTTCAGTGATTTATAAATTAAAACACTAATTAATAATTACTACTTTATTCTGTTAATTACATTTTTAATTTGATAACGATGACCAAAACTACTGATCCGAATGAAATGCTCCCCCGAAGGACCATACCCCACTCCTGGGGTAATCACGATCTGTTTTTTTTCTAGAAAATCCTCAAAAACATCCCAAGACGCTTTTCCTGGAGTATGAACCCATAATTAAGGGGCATGTACCCCTCCATATACGGAGTAACCCAGCCCTTCAAAAGCTTCTTTTAAAAGACGCGCATTCTCCATGTAATAGAGAAGGTTTCCTTGCCACTCACCCTCTTCAAAAACAGCTAGCCCCCCTTTTTGAGCGATGTTGGAAGCCCCATTAAAAATCGTGCAACTCAAACGGTGCCAATCTTTCCAAACAGGACTTCCACATGCAAACTTTAACTCTTGAGGAATCACCGTCCATCCCAAACGCACTCCAGAAAACCCCACCATTTTGGAAAAAGAATTCACTTCTACTGCAACAGCAGAGGCCCCTTCAATTTCATAAATCGATTGGGGAAGGAGAGGATCTTGGATATAGGAAGAGTAAGCTCCATCATAGATAATCACCGTCCCATTTTTCAAAGCATATTGGACTAAGCTTTTGAGTTGATCTCGCGTATAAGCCACCCCTGTGGGATTGTTCGGATTGCAGATATAAAGGAGATCGAGTCCGGGAGGGAGATCAGGAAAAAACGCATTTTCAGGGGTGCAGGGAAGGAGATGTAGGCTTTGAATCCCCTGAAGAATACTCCCCTCCCAATAGACGGGATAGGCAGGGTCTTGAAGCCCTACAGACTGCGCATGACTAAAAAGGATTTGCAACCGACCAATATCACATTTGGCTCCATCAGAAATATAGATCTCATCCGGTGTAATCTTCCCTTGATAAAGCTTGCTCGAGAGCGCCTCTCGAAGGGGGAAGAGCCCCTGCTCTTTTACATACCCCGAATACCCTTTTTCTGTCCCTAACTCACGAGCCGCTCGTTCCATCGCCGAGGCGATGGCGGGAGATAAAGGAAGAACGGTATCCCCAATCCCCAAACTAATAATGTCAGCCTCAGGGTTTTTCTCAAGATAGGCTCTTTTCCTTTTCTCGATTTCTGGGAAAAGATAGGAGGGAGGGAGTTTTTCAAATGTGCTTAATCTTTTCATAATATAACTCTGCTGTAAGGACTCCCCCGCCAGCAGCACCTCGGATGAGGTTATGCGAGAGAGCAGTGAAACGGATATCAAAAAGAGAGCAGGATCTTAGGCGCCCTACGGTAACAGCCATCCCGCGATCACAGCTGGCATCAAGGAGGGGTTGAGGGCGATCGTTTTCTTCGAAATAGATGAGAGGACGCTTGGGGGCTGTAGGAAGATCAAGACCTTCAAACGTTTCCCAAGCTTCAAGCACTTGATCTAGAGTCGGTTTTTTCTTAAAAGATGCGGATACACAAGCTAAATGCCCATGAAGGACCGGCACCCGGGTGCAGTGGGAGGAAATCACAAGCGATGCAGGGTGCAAACGACTGCCATCCCATGTGCCTAAAATTTTTAGAGGCTCTGTTTCAGATTTTTCTTCTTCCCCCGAAATATAAGGGATAATATTACCGCTCAGCTTAAACGTTCTTCCCGCGCCGGTAATAGCTTGAAGATTGGTCACAGCAAGGCGCTCTAATTGGAAACGTTTATGCAAGGGATAAAGGGGCAATAAATAACTTTGGAGGGTACAGTTGGGCTTTGCGACAATGAATCCCTTCTCCCATCCACGCCTTTTTTGTTGGAGAGGAATCATCTCTAAATGATCGGGATTAATTTCAGGAATAATGAGAGGAATATCTTCTTCTAAACGATGGCAGGAAGCGGAAGAAAAAATCGGGAAGCCCCGCTTTGCATATTCCAGCTCTACTTGTTGAGCCCTATCTGAAGGGAGAGCCGAAAAGAGAAACTGACAAGGGCGCGCCGCATCAAAATCTAAAAGGGTATTCCGATTGGGCTGAAAGACAACCTCAAACTGGGGATGATTTTTTAATAGTCGTAGATACTCTTCCCCCACCAAACCACTAGCACCCAAAAGACCGACAGAAATTTTAGACATCGACTCAAAAACCCACTTGTGAAGGGATTTGATGAGAAGTTAAAAAGAGCTCTTCTAACTGTTTTTGGTATTTTTGACTTAGAGGCGTTAAGGGTAATCGACACTCCCCTGCCGCCATACCGACCCGGTTCATCATCGCTTTAATCGGAATAGGATTGGTTTCACACTGAGAGAAGCGAAAGTAAGGGAAAAGGGGACGATAAAGGGAGGGAGAGGGATTTCGCAAGAGTTCACACACCTTTTGCGGCATCACATTACTGAGAACAGAAAATATCCCTTTAGCTCCGAGCGAGAGATGGGGAAGGATCATCAGATCATCTCCCGACATCAGGATAAAATCGGGAAGTTGACTCAGCACTTCTGCGACAAAGGAAATATCCCCTGAGGCATCTTTCATCCCGATAATGTTCTCGATTTTTGCTAGGCGTCTGAGTGTCTCAAGTTCCAAGCGCACACCACTACGTCTGGGGTGATGGTAGACCATGATGGGAAGATGGGTACTTGCTGCTACGGTTTCAAAATGTCTAATAACCCCTTCTTGAGTAGGACACGTATAGTAAGGGGTGATGATCAAAACACCATCGGCTCCGAGCCTTTCAGCCTCCTCCGTCTTTTCAAGGGTGCGAAAAGTCGCACTATCCCCTGTTTGCACCCAAAGAGGAATTTTTCCTTTTGTTTCCTCTCTTGCAATTTGGATCAGGCGGAAACGCTCTTTTTCGGTGAGTGTCTCCCCTTCCCCTGTAGATCCCAGGACTAAATCACCCTCAACCCCTGCATCCATCTGAAACCAAAGATTTTCCCGAAAACCCTGCTCATCGATAGTCCTCTCTTTAAAAGGGGTAATTAGTGCCGTATAGGTTCCTTCCATAAACACCTTTCCTGAATGTAATCCTCTAATGTGTAAAAGCCTACTTTTCCTATCAGAAAAGAGGCTGCTTCAAGGGCCCCTCTTGCAAACCCCTCTCGATTGCGCGCACGATGGGTAAGCTCAATCGTATCTTCAGGGGCATCAAAAATCACCTGATGCGTCCCCGGGTGATATCCACTACGAACACTTTGAAAAGCAAGCCCTGGAATCTGACTTGCTAAGTGCTTGGCAGTTCCTGAAGGGGCATCTTTTTTTTCCTGATGATGGATTTCGACTCCACTTACGCCGTAGCGGGGAGAAAAAAGGGTATACGCCTCTTTTAAAAGCCTCTCAAATAAAGCCACACCTATTGAAAAATTCGGAGCGTATAAAATCCCGATCATCGCGGCATACTCCTGCCCTTTTTCCACTTCCCATCCCGTAGTCCCAATCACAAGGGGCTTTTTAAACGCAGCCACTTCCCGGATGGTTCCTAACACAGCTGAAGGCTCTGTAAAATCGATACATACATCGGCTTTTTCTATTGGAGAAAAGGTGCGCTTCTCTTTTGTCACGCGCGCTACAATTTCATGTCCTTCTTGCAAAGCACATCTTTCAACCATTTTCCCCATTTTTCCATACCCAATCAGCGCTATTTTCATGAGTTTTATGGCTTGATATACATCCGTTTGATTTTTTGCTCTTTCACAGGGCGATCTTGCATATTGGTTTCTACAGCTTCTAGTTTTTTTACAACATCATACCCTTTAACCACCTCACCAAAAATCGTATGATTTCCATTCAGCCAAGGGGTTTCGACTGTGGTAATGAAAAACTGACTTCCGTTGGTATTCGGACCTGCATTTGCCATCGCTAAAAGACCGGGCTTGTTAAAAGTCACACTTGAAGTGCACTCATCGGCAAAAGGCTTTCCCCAAATGGACTCTCCCCCAGCACCCGTCCCTGTAGGATCTCCCCCTTGAATCATAAAACTCTTGATAATCCGATGGAAAATGAGTCCATCATAGTACCCTTTTTCTGCTAGCTTTAAGATATTCTCACAAGCCTTAGGGGCAATATCGGGTTTGAGTTCAATCTCAATAACCCCTTGAGTCGTTTCCATTACAATCGTTGTTTTTTTTGCCATAAGTTCTCCTTGTTCATTAGCAAATAGAGAAAAGATACAGAAAATAAAGGGGAGGATCCATTTCATGAGTATGCAACTCCTTTTTAACCCACTCTCAGTGTAGAGACGTGACAGAAAAACTTCAAGTTCGTATAAATGAAAAGAGCGAGGTAACCGATGAAAAGATTAACGATTTTGCTCACACTGTTTTGTTTTTCCCTTTTTGCAACCGGAAAAGAACCTGCTGCAAAAACCACCTATATCTATACAAAAGATGTGGATGGATATGCCTCCAAATCGCAGTGGATTATCGAAGAGAAGGAGGGAGTCTGGCATATGAATGGAGAAAGTCCTGGAGGGAAAACCCTCGTGATCGCCTCTCCTACACAGATCAATACCCAAAGTTTCACCTATCAATCGAAAAATGAGCCCCATCAATATGCCATTCATCGAGAGGGAAATACCTTGCTCATCACACAAGAAATCAATGGGAAAAAATTGGAGAAAAGCCTCTCATTAGAGGGAGACACCTGGGTACAAGAGTTTGATTTTAGTTTTAAACCTTTCATTTTAGCAAATCACTCTGACTTCAAATTTAGCATCGTACACCCCCAAAAACTGAGTCTTCATCAAATGGTTGCTTCGAAACAGGG
>JAKQGT010000131.1 GCA_029556005.1 Chlamydiota bacterium
TCCTGTTTAAACTCGGCAAGAGCGAAGTCTTTTGCGCCATAGGAAGTTTCGATTTTTCCTTTTGAAAAGAGCTCCTCGTCTTCAGCAAAAACAAAAGAAGCAGAGAGACAAAAGAAGGTGAAAAAGATCATGTTTAGTCTAGATTTCACGAAAGGTTCTCCTTGGTAAATTCTGTTAGAAAAAGGCGACCCGCTTGAACTCTAAAGCTCAGGCGGTAGCGCCTTTTTGTTTTATCGGCAACTTTGGGAAGGTTTCCGGATTTCGCAGCAAAGGTCATGAGATCTCCTTCGATCCAAAAGGTTAATTTTTCTAAATCTGAAGTAATTGCCTCTGGGTAGAACACATAGGATTGTCCTTTTGCTTGAAGGGCTTTGTGGTCTTCTTGTAGGGCTTTTTTAAGAGGGCCAATGAAGCTAGGATCCACATGAGGGTAAAGGGTATTATTCCGCAGTCGAGAACTTTCAGCTGAGCGGTTAAGTAATAGCTCAGAAACAAATGTTCCCATATTTTCTAGATAGGAGCGAGAAACTCGGCTGTCTTCCACCCAAAATGTTTGCCCATGAGCGGGGATGAAAACGGTTCTAACTTCTTTTTTTGTAAGAAGAAAAGAAAGGAGAGAGGTCGTGAAAAGGAGAAAAAGAGAAAACACGAGGAAAATATTTCGTTGAGAAATAAGCTTTCTTTGGTGTTTTTCTTGGAGATTCGTATCCATTATTTCATCCACATCTTTTTGTGCGTGGGAAGCATTTTTAGGTTAAAAAGTTGATTAAAGTTTTTTGTTGGCATCTTTCTGTAAAGAAATCGCATGAGGAAAAATTTCGGAAAGCGCTTTAAAGTCCTTTTGGCAAAGAAGAAAATCGCCCATCCTATTAAGGAAAACATCAGGATCGAGTCAAACACTCCCCCAAGAACGATAGGGAGAATCAAGAAGACTAAATCTTTCGCTTCAAAAGAAAGAAAGCGAATGGGGTGATCTAAATGTTTTAAAATAGGATGGTTTTCCATCTGCCGCCCCCTACATCAGCTCAGAAATAAATTTGATGAGCTTAGGGACGAGGAAGAGGAAAAACCCCAGTCCTGTATAAAAAACAACGGGCTGAAATGTTTTGGTCATGGCTGAGCGAATGGCTCCAAATGTGATCCCAAACAGCAGGACAATCAGTCGCAAGGGTTTCCCATAAATTTTATCCATCAAGGTTGTCGCTTGAGCTTCAAGATCTGCCGAAGCATCACAAAATCCATGGGAATGGAAGGCTAGTAATCCAATGGCAAGGACAGCAAACGCTAATTTTTCTGGCGATAGGGAAAACGCTTGATTTTGGTCTTTCAAACTAGAAAATATTTTTAGTTTCTTCATGGGGATTCCTTTTTATTTATTTTTCAAAGCATAAAACATTGCTATGCGACTCAATAATGAGAGCAAGCTCATTTTCTTGGCTTTCACGCATCTGTTTGATTGCAATCATTTGGATGGTATTTTTAGCGACAGAAATCGCTTTTTTGGCTGCCTCAAGATTTTTAGCAGTTTCTAACTCAAAAGAAACAATCCGGATAAGGAAGGGAGCTCTTTCCTGTGCGCTCGCAATTTCCCAAATTTTCTTTTCAGAGGTTTTTAGATCTTTCCGCGCCTTTTCTGGGTTTAACTGAAAGGTAAGCTCTACCAAAGAAAGCTCATAATAAAGAGCCTCTTTAGGGTCGCTGATTTGATCAATTGCAACCTTTAGTTTACTCAGGGTTTCTTCACGCGGCTGAAACTCCCCTTGAGGATTTTTTTCGCAGAGAGCAATAAGCCTAAGTGCCTCGGCGCGGTTTTCTGGAAAATGGAGTTTATTCGCAAATTTCCAAGCTTCTCCTATGGTTCCCCATCTTAAACTACTTTCAATACGAGCAAGATTGTTTTTATCGCTCGTGCGGTTCCAATCTTCTTTAAAGCTGGACGTGGCTTGATCAGCCATTGTTTTAACAGTTGAGCACCCAGAAAGCATGCACCCAAAAGCCAAAATTCCCAAACAAATCAGGTTTTGACTTTTGCAAACTTTCTTTCGATATCCACTCAGAAATAGCTCTGGAGTTGTTTTTGAAACCCATTCCCTCTTCTTAATCTGTTCTTTAAAAGATTTATTTACAATCATTTTATCCTCAATGGGTTATGATTTTTAAGTTCTTTGATAATTCTTCCTAACAATTTATGGCAACCCTAAAATATCTCCTCTATAAATCAAAACGAATCATTAGTTGCCATAAATTATCATTACTCATCATTAAGCTGCATTTTTTAGGCATTTTTGGATGCCTTGTTTTAAAACCTCAAAGAGGTCTTCGAGATCTATCCAGTTGGGTTCTTTCACACGAATCGGTTCAGAATGGACCGTTTCAAGTGATTCACTTTCATCAGAGATCCTCGAAATTCTTATCCTTAATCCTAAATCCAAAACCTTACAGACTTGTTTTTGGGTGATATTCCACTCCACACAAGAGGAATCTTTTGAAATCAGAACAACGACAAGCTTGAGCCGTTTTTGAGCAAGAAGAGTTCTTAACTGCTCGACTGACTGGGTTTGATCTAGGTGGCTTTCTATGTATTTAACATCTTCATGTAAAGTCATTTGCTTTTCTCTTTTTATTATTCACTGATTAGTTGCTGCTTCATTTGATATCGAATCGCATCGGGATGGATAAAATAATCAAAAGCGCTCTCTCCTATCTCGATATGTGACGGAGGTGTTGCAAAGACTTTTTTGTCTAAAAACTCCCCTTCTTGGTTAAAAAACCCTCCTAATTTCAAAAGCTGGAGAAGTTCAAGTTTCTTTTCTGAGATCGATAAACCTTCTAGTGACCTAATTAGGATCTGAGGAATCTGCACAAATGTCCTAAGGCTAAGCTCTAAAAGAACTCGATTAAAGACTTGAGGTTTTTGGGTAAGTGAGAGGGTTTCTAAACAGGAAACAAGTTGGATGGTCGCAAGATCAGCGACATGAGGACAAAATGTCCAAGAGACAAGGCCAGTGTCAATGAAATTTGCTTTAAATACTGGAAACTCTTCTTTAGCGAATCTCACAAACTCTGGTGATCCCAAGGAAAAATGCTGAGTAACAGCAAGTTTTGCTTCAGGACTACCGAAAGTAATTTGATTGATAGATTTATGTTTCTCAAAGCTATAGGCTGAGATGGGCGCAAATGCAGCCAAAAATAACGCAAAAACTATGATTAGTTTGCCAAGAACAGGCAATTGGTAGTGAAATTTTTGTGTTTTTGTATATAGTAGCATCTGGTGTTCCTCCATAATAGGAATGCCCGGTCCGATTTTGAGACCGTGCCGTCAAGGGTTGTGACCTTGACGGCTTTTTTCTTTCTACATCCTTCTTATATCACTGACACAAAAGATAAATCAAGCATTTTATCGTATCGTACGATATTTTTTCCTTATCGTATTATCGTATAATAAGTTGGTTTAGAAAAAACACAAACAAAGCAAACATAGAATCAATCTGAAAATGAGGTTTACTTTTGCTCATAAGATTACGAACCTTATAGGATGTCGATTTAGGTACCCGTACGATACGATTGTTTTATAATACGATAATCATTACATACCACCATCTCTCTATCGTATACTTCCTAAATATACCACAAGAAAGGCTGCACCCACAAAAGATAACTGATCAAAACTAATGTTTCTCTTTCATAAGACGATCGTACGATTGTTATTTCGTATCATAAGAGTATAATATGATAGAAAAATAAGACAAAAACTTGATGTTTATAAAAAACCTGGTAGTATAAAAGAAACAATGAAAATTAGTAATCTGCCGTGGTTTTTCCATTACTTATAGGACTTATATGAAAATTATTTCCGTAATCGGAGCAAAAGGGGGGAGTGGAAAATCAACATTATCTCTTATTTTAGCTTCTTCTTTCAGTAAAAATGGAAAGGTAGCTCTTTTAGATTGTGATATACAGTTAACATGTGTAAGTGCAAAAAAAATCAACCCAGATTTACCATACGAAGTTGTCTCTACCCCTCATCTTGAAGAAATTGTTTCAGAAGGTGATCGTTTAGAGTCTGAAGGGGTTGATTGGATGATCATTGACACAAACCCCAGAAGCTTTCTAGAAGACTCTAAACTAATCAGAGAAATTGTCAAAATCTCCGATTTGTGTCTACTGCCTTGCAGA
>JAKQGT010000147.1 GCA_029556005.1 Chlamydiota bacterium
TTCTAGATAGCTGGGATCCTCTTCGATCTCTTGATAGAGGGCAGCCAGGGTTTCTTGGGCTCGAGGAAGGTTGCACTCTAGCTCCAGCTCTAATAAGAGAGCCAAATCCCAAGGGTCTTCAATATACTTTTTGGCTCCATCTATCAGGGGAAGAGCCTGTTCTATCCCCAATTGTTCGTAAACAGCACGAGCAAATTCCAAGTGGAGAGAGTAGTCACCGTGTTTTTGCACAAGCTTCGATAAAGTCTCTAAATCTCCTTCTTGAGTGTGCGCAAAAAGGGCGATGCGACACGATGTTTGGTCATAACCATCAGAAATAAGGGGCAGGAGTTTTTTTGCTAAATCGGGGCGCACCGGTATCAATAACTGGCAGATCGAATAAAAGGTATATTCTCTATCCTCTGGATCACTCAAGCTTAAAGATTGTAAATAGGTGATGACCCTTTCTAGGTTTTCCTCTAGCTTGACATGAAGCTCCGGCTTCAAGTTAAAATTTCAAAAACATCTTCTAATACAGCTAATTTCTGATAAGAAAATTTCGTTTGAAAGGCGTGTTGATAGAAGGCTTCAAGAAGAGTGTCTACAAGCGGTAATTGAAACTCTGCAGCTACAAAAAGCATACCATAAAGGTCCTCAGCAGAGCTCCAGTAGCGAGAGTCTTCATCTTCTAAGGCTTTTCTTAAGGGAGATGGGGGAAGGGAAAATAGGGCAAAGGCCTTTTCAAGTTTTTCTTGTGCTTCCTCTCGTTTTCCATTCATCCCCAGAAAATAGGCTTGAACGGCTAGTCCCTCGACTGTTTTAAAATCGGCTGCCAGAGTTGTAGATAACGTATCCTCTGCTTGAGGGAATTGACGCTCCTCCTCTAAGAGGTAGATCCAGTAAAGTTTAAAGGGTTCCTGAAGAGGTAGAGGTGTTTTCAGCGTCTGAATGAGTGCTGCAGCCTCGCGATCGGGAAGGGACTCTGCGATGGTTAATTTAAGGAGAAATTGATAAGTTTCATCTTCAACATAAGGTAAATATTTTAGGGCTAAGTGAGGATCAATAGGAGCTAGGTTCTTAACCAACTTTACTAAAAGCCACTCCTGATCCCAGGGATAGGAGACATTCTGGATGAGCTTGTATACTCAACCAACTTTTGAAGTTGTTTGAGTATAAATATTCTGACATTTTTCGTGGAGGATGAGAGTATTTTGGAGCTGAAAAATAACGCTTTGTAGGGCTTGTTCCTCTCTCATGCGTATAAAGCCCGAATGAGGGCCTGGATCTACATAGGATGTGACTGCTTGCTCATATTCAGGTAGGGCTTCACAGGTGTCCATTGTAAAGGGAAGAGATTCTCCACCAACAGCATCAATACTTATCATATTTCCTCCAAAAAAAGGAGGAATATTCTAAGTGAATGATGGGATTATGTTCAAGCTATAGAAACTTCTTTACAAAGGTAAACATCTTGAATCGCATGCAGGAGTTCTACCCCCTCTTTCATCGGCTTTTGAAAAGCTTTGCGTCCTGAGATGAGTCCCATTCCCCCCGCACGTTTATTGACGACGGCTGTTTCCACTGCATCTGCTAAGTCATTTTTTCCAGAGGCCCCACCTGAATTGATCAGTCCCATCCTTCCCATGTAGTTATTAGCCACTTGGTAACGGGTGAGGTCGATGGGGTTGTCGGAGCAAAGCTGCGTATACATTTTTTCTGTTTGCTTGCCGAAGTTGAGCGCTTTAAATCCCCCATTACATGTCGGGGCTTTTTGTTTGATGATATCCGCCTCTATCGTGACACCGAGGTGATTGGCTTGCCCTGTAAGGTCAGCGGCAGTGTGAAAATCCGTCTCTTTTGTCTTAAATTCCGCATTGCGCAAGTAACACCACAGAATGGTTACCATTCCCATTTCATGGGCCACTTCAAAAGCGTGAGAAACTTCCATAATTTGACGGTTGCTCTCTGGGGATCCAAAGTAGATGGTTGCCCCTACAGCGCGACATCCCATGTCGTAAGCTTGTTTAATCGATCCAAATAAAATTTGATCGTAGGTGTTGGGGTAAGAGAGGAGTTGATTATGGTTAATTTTGAGAATGAGGGGAATCTTATGGGCATATTTACGGGCAATAGATCCTAAAACTCCTAGAGTTGTTGCCACAGCATTACAGCCCCCCTCAATCGCAAGCTTGATGATATTTTCAGGATCAAAGTAGATCGGGTTGGGGGCAAAAGAGGCTCCAGCGCTATGCTCAATCCCTTGGTCTACAGGGAGAATCGAGAGGTATCCTGTCTGCGCTAAACGACCCGTTGATAGAATTTCTTGTAGATTTTGGAGGACACGGATGTGACGATCTGTTCCCGAGAAAATGCGATCAATCCAATCGGGACCGGGAAGGTGCAGAAGATCTTGTGAAATCGTCTTGCATTTGTGGTCGAGAAGCTCTTTAGCTTTATCCCCTAAAAGAGACTGAATTTTTGAGTAATTCATGCGTTTATCCTCTACTTGTTTCAAGTCCATCATTATCATTAATTTTTAATAATTTTGCAATGAGAACCCTCAGGGCTAACGCATTATTTAAATCTTATCCCTCCTGTGAGCATGTACCAATGGATTTAGGGACAAAAGTGATTACGTGTGTTTCTTCGCCAAAGGGAACTGTCACGACAAACTTTTTGGTATAGGTATTATCAACTTTCACAATAATATTTCCCTCTACATGGCTTTTAGGGAATAGCGTATTTGTTTTAATTAGACTTTGCTCAAGAGTTTTATAAGCGTTGGATTGTCTCTTACTAAGTCTATCTAGATTTCTTTGATTTCTATTATTAGCCTCTACAGTGGCTCGATGATCATAAGAGTTAGTTGTAGACATTGTTGTACCGGAAGCCATGTAGCTATTTCCCGTTGAGCCATAAATGTTACCAGATGTAGTACTATAGGTTGTTGAAGTAGACTGCCCTGCATTGTAGGCATTCAAGGCGCCGGATAAGGCTCTAAGGATAGTTGTCCACATTTGACTTCTTCGTAGTTTCCTTAGATACTCATCTGCAGAATAAGTCTTAAATGTTTTGGTTATACCAGACTGATTATATCCCATAACAGAAATCTTATCTGGGTAGATGGTCATGGTTTTTGAGTCACTATTATTTAAATATAAAACATGCAAAACTAATTCACTTGAAGACTCTTTAGTTCCTGATATAAAAAATCTTGTTTCACATTCATCAGATACAGCAACCTCTCTTCCATGATTAAAAATAACTTGTGTCTCATTTCCGTTACTAACAGGACTTAAATGATATTTTTGGGTACATCCTGTCATTAGAAATAAGACCCCCAAAAAAATAATTAATAAACGCAATCTTTTCATAATTTATCTTGCACTTAGGATTTTTTTTAAATGATTTTAAAGAAGCTAAGAATTTCTGTCACGCAAGACTAAAAGAAATGTGGAATCTCCTTTTAACTCTGAGAACCATTAGTGCCTGACCGCAAAATTCCATGAAGGACTTTTGCGGTCAGGCACTAACCTTTACAAAAAGACGGTATCAGCTTAGATTTATACGCAAATAACTTCAAAAGTTGGGTTTTCGGATGCGCCAAAGCACCGTATAGACTTTGATATGAAATTTAAATATTTGATTCGAAAATTATTGCTGCTGATCGCCTCTCTCTACCTTGTGGCCTCTGTCACCTTTTTTCTCATGCAAGCGGCTCCTGGGGATCCTTTTATGCAAGAGCAAGCGATCCCAGAAGAGATCATGAAAAGTATGTATGCCCACTATGGTTTGGATCAACCTTGGTATGTGCAGTATGGACGTTACCTCAAGGGGCTTGTAACGTGGAACCTTGGCCCTTCGTTTAAATACGAGGGGCGTACAGTCAACGATATCATTCGAGAGGGCTTTCCTGTCTCCTTGGTTTTAGGGTTAGAAGCCATTTTTATTGCCTTGTTTGTCGGCATCATTTTAGGGTCCATTGCTGCAGTAAAACGTTCTAAATGGCAGGACCATTTGTGTATGATTTTTGCTGTCATCGGCATTTCTGTACCAAATTTCATTATGGCGACATTTCTTCAGTTTTTTTTGGCCATGAAACTCGATCTATTCCCTGTAGCTAGATGGGGATCTTTTGCCCATTCTATTTTACCAGCTCTGGCCTTAGCAGCCCTTCCCACAGCATTCATTGCACGTTTAACCCGAGCAAATATGGTTGAAGTGCTTGAACAAGATTATGTCCAAACCGCACGATCTAAAGGACTTTCTACAACTCAAGTTGTTTTGAAACATGTATTAAAAAATAGCCTCTTACCTGTCATTACCTATTTAGCACCTTTGGCAAGTGCTGTTTTGACGGGAAGCTTCATTGTGGAAAAAATCTTTGGTATTCCCGGTCTTGGGGGATGGTTTGTAACGAGCATTACGAATCGTGACTATACCGTGATCATGGGAGTCACGGTTTTTTATAGTGCCATCCTCATGTTTTCGGTTCTTTTGGTTGATATTGTGTATTCTTTAGTTGACCCGAGAATCCAGGTTGTCGGAAAGAAAAAGGTTAGGCTATGAAGGAAGCAGACATTTTAATCGCTACCCCCTCTCTCGCAGTCGATGCAATCCCTGAAAAAGGGATCTCCTACTGGAGGGATGCCTGGATCCGTCTTTGTCAAAACCGCCCTGCTATTTTTGGTCTGATTATCTTAGCTGTTTTTCTCGTTGCAGCAGCAGTGGTCCCTTTTATTAGCCCCCATACCTATTATGAAACCCATCTCCACCTAAAAAACACTCCCCCTTGCAAAGATTTTTGGTTTGGAACCGATGAGCTGGGAAGGGATCTTTTTACCCGCATTTGGTGGGGAGCGCGGATCTCCCTTTTTGTGGGGATTACGGCAGCTATTATTGATATGGCTATTGGTGTGTTTTATGGAGCCTTTGCAGGAATGATTGGAGGGAAAACAGAAGAGTTCATGATGCGTATCACCGATATTCTCTATTCCCTTCCCCACCTTTTGATCGTGATCCTACTGATGGTCATTATGAAACCAGGAGTCTTTACCATTTTGATTGCCCTGACCATTACAGGATGGATCAATATGGCACGCATTGTGCGCGGACAGATTTTGCAAATCAAGCAAAATGACTTTGTTCTAGCAGCTTATATGCTGGGAGCCAGTCGCATACGGATTTTGCTTCGTCATCTCATCCCCAACTGTATCGGCTCCATTATCACGACGATGACCCTGACCATTCCTGCGGCCATTTTTACCGAAGCCTTCCTCAGCTTTTTAGGGCTGGGTGTGCAAGCTCCAATTGCCAGCTGGGGAACAATGGCCAGTGATGGCCTTTCCGCTTTGCGTTATTATCCTTGGCGCCTTTTTTTCCCGGCTGCTTTTATTAGCGTGACGATGCTCGCTCTCAACATCCTGGGCGATGGCATTCGCGACGCATTTGACCCTAGGCTCCGGACATGAAAAAACTCCTTCAAGTTGAAGATCTCCATACTTCCTTTTCCACACTATCTAAAAAAATTAGAGCTGTCCGTGGGGTGACTTTTGATCTCTATAGAGGGGAAGCATTAGGAATCGTTGGAGAATCGGGGTGTGGCAAATCGGTCATGGCAAAAAGTATTACCCGCCTTCTCCCCCCTGTCTCTTCTAAAATTGAGAAAGGGAGAATTCTCTATAAAGGGGAGGATATTCTTCTTAAAAACGAGCGAGAGATGCGGAAGATTCGGGGGAATGAAATCGGAATGATTTTTCAAGATCCGATGACCTCCCTCAACCCTACAATGAAAATCGGGAAGCAAATCGTAGAAGGGTATGCTTTGCATCAACCTCATGTGTCTAAGCAAGAGATGGAGCTGCGGGTTTTAGAGCTTTTAGAGCGGGTGGGGATCCCAGACGCAGAATCTCGGATGCATCAGTATCCCCATGAACTGAG
>JAKQGT010000340.1 GCA_029556005.1 Chlamydiota bacterium
GCTTTTGAGAAAGTTGTTAGCCAGATGATCTCCAGCAATGAAAAGGGTGAAAAAGATCACTCTGATCTCATGCGCACATTAGATTCAAAACAACGAAAATCGTTAGAGTTATTTAAAGAATATGATGTGGTTACAAGTAAACAAATCGGTGAATTATTTGGTTTTCAACCAAGAACAAATGCAGCCCTTTGTAAAAAATGGGTTGAAGTTGGATTCTTAGAAATTGTTGACCATAGTTTTAAATCAAGAAAATATTGCTTGTCTAAGAAATATAAAGAATTATTGATTAGTTAAAACCAACCTTCGAAATTGTTTGAGTATGTCTTTCTCGTGTTTTTACTTTTTCTAATAAAGATTGGATCAGGAGGGTTGCAACCCCAAAAAAGATCATCATATCAGCAACGTTAAAGACGGGGAAAGAGTATCCCCATAAAACAAAATGGAACATGTCAATGACCGCCCCATAAACAAAACAATCAAAAATGTTACAGGAAGCTCCTGTCAAAATAAGGAGAAAGGGAAGGTCTCTCCGGGGCTGTTTATTCACAAAGGCTGCATAGACAAATGCGGCTAAAATGATACAGATGCGCACAATCAGTAGGGCAACAGGAAAGGCTGCAAAGAGCCCCCAGGCTCCCCCATGATTGGAGACATAGTTAATACAAAAATCTATCCCTAAAAAATTTTGAAAAACCCCTATCCCCCCATAAGGGTAAAAGGGAGAGGCGTAGTACATATTGGGCAAATTTGTAGCAACAAGATACTTGGTGTAGGCATCGCAAAGAAAAAGAAAAAGAGAGAGAAAGATAAAACGGAAAACTCTCCTCTTTTTCATCGTCTCACAAAAGCCCCTTTTCAAATTTTGATTGCGCTTGGACGGTCATCGTCGCATAGGGAACTGCTTCGAGTCGCTTAATCGGAATTTCATCTCCTGATACATCACAAATGCCATAGGTTCCCTCTTCAATTTTCTCTAAAGCGCGCTCAATTTGACGCATAATCCCTTGTTCTTTCGAGGAGACTTCAATACTAATTGTTTGATCAAAGTCATCGGTTCCTTCATCGGCTTGGTGTTGAGAGTAACCTTTTGGCTCTTCCATGGATTTCACATCATTGGCAACCGATTTAATCGTTTGACTGATTTGCCTTTTAAGGTCTTCAAGTTGCTTTTTAAATTTTTCAATATCGCTTTTTTTTAATGGCATTTCATAACCTCATTTTTTCACTTCTTCTGGTGCAACGGTGTGTATAGCATCCATAATTTCATCTACATCTTTAAAACGGCGGTAGACACAAGCAAAGCGAATATAGGCAACTGTGTCTAACTCTCGAAGTCTTTCCATGACAAGCTCCCCCAGTTTGGTTGTATCAATTTCTCTGACTTGGTTTTCCATTAGCTCCGATGCAATAGAGGAGGCTAAATCTCTCACCTGGTCATGACTAATGCGTGTATGTCTTGAAGCCGCATCCAGCCCCTTAATGAGTTTGGGAAGGTGAAAATCCTCATAACTTCCATCTCTCTTCCGCACCTGCAGCGAAATGTCTACCGTTTCAAAAGTGGTGAATCGCCGCGCGCAGCTCAAACACTCTCTCCGCCTTCGGATCGCATTCGCCTCGCTAGCTCCACGTGAGTCGGTCACTTTCGATTCTTCATGTCCACAAAAAGGGCACTTCATCGGCTTTCTCCATAACAAAGCCTCTTCAAGGTCATCTCACTATTCTTTATTTGAGACTACCCTATACATTTCCCCAGAATTTCTGGGTACTAAAATTCGGAGGAGGTGGGATTCGAACCCACGATACGCTTATCACGTATACACGCTTTCCAAGCGTGCTCCTTCGGCCGCTCGGACACTCCTCCATCTCAGCCTATACTTAAAATGGCGATAACTTATTCCAGGGGGGATTTATTTTACAAGAGAAAATCATTTACTCGACAGAAGAAATTACTTTAGTTAAAATGCGGGGGATATTAGAGGTCTTTGAGATGAAAAAATTTTTAATCTTACCTGTTATTCTTATAGGGTTTGTAGTCCTAGGATGCAATAAGCCTGCAGCGACTGGAGTCCCTGGAAAACCTCAGGTGGTTGTGAGTATCCCTCCCTATATTTCGATTGTTAAAGCAATTGCGGGTGATACCGTCAATGTTCAATCTGTGGTTCCTGCAAATTTCGACCCACACACAATGGAAGCAACTCCTAGCCAAAGAGAAATGATTCACAATGCTGATCTTTTCATCTGTATTGGAGAGCTTTTTGAAGATAAACTAATCCAAACTCTCCATCAGGAGAACAAAGGGTTCCGTATTTTGCAGCTGAATGAAAAAATCCCCGTTCTTTCTTACTCGGAAACCTCCAACTTAGTGGATGCTTGTGCAGATACCCATATCCACCTTGAAGCAGCGCAAGATGTCCATTTTTGGCTGAGCCCCAAACGCCTCCCTCTCCAAGCTACCGTGATTGCCGATGCCTTAACTGATCTCAAACCAGAATTGGGAAAAACCTATAGTCAAAATGCGGATGCTTTTATCCAAAAAGTTCAGAAATTAGATGATAAAATCCAACAGATGCTTCAAGGCTACCAAAGAAAAGCCCTTTTGGTTCCTCATTCGGCTCTAGGCTATTTTTGTTTCGATTATAATTTAGTTCAAATTGCCGTTGAATGTGAAGGGAAAAGTCCCTCGCCCCATGATATGACCCGTGTTGTTGATTTAGCAAAACATTCGAATGTTGTTTGCGCCTTCTCCTTCCCTCAGTTTAATAATAAAGGTGTGGAACTCATTACTGCACAATTACAAGTTCCCACTTATTCTCTCGATCCTGAAGGGGAAGATATTTTAGGAACCCTTGAACAACTCGCTACGGATATTTGCCGCTAATGAACCTATCCCGAATTAAAATCATTTTTTTATCTCAGTCTTTTCGAGACCTGTCCTTCCTCTATGTTGAGTCCTTGTCTATTGGACAATGTCTTCAAAATAGAAAAAGGACATCTTCTCAAAAATCCAATAAATCCTTTAATTCGGGATAGATTCATGCCCGACATTGTTTTTGAAGATGTTTCGTTTGCGTATGATCAGATTCCTGTACTGAAAAACGTCTCTTTTCAGATAGAAACAGGAGAGTACATCGGGGTGATCGGTCCCAATGGCGGTGGGAAAACCACGGCACTAAAGTTGATGTTGGGTTTTTTATCCCCACAGAAAGGGTCTATCCTTATACTAGGAAAATCTCCTGGCAAAATGTGTCCGCGTGTAGGGTATGTCCCTCAAATCAACGCCTATGACAAGCAGTTTCCGATTTCAGTCTTAGAAGTGGTCCTTACAGGGAGTCTTTTCAAAGTAGGGTTTTGGGGAACCATTCCCGCTGAGGAGAAAAGGCGCGCCCATGACCTTCTAGCAGAAGTGGGACTCCAAGGGTTTGAAGAACGCCCTTTTGGTTCCTTATCAGGAGGACAAGCGCAAAAAGCCCTGATTGCAAGGGCGCTGATGTGCGATCCTCAAATTCTTTTACTCGATGAACCTACAGCCAATATTGATACGCGCTCGGAAGCAGCGATTTTTGCTTACCTTCAAAAACTCAAAGGGGAAAAAACCATTCTTATCGTCATGCATAATTTCGATGCCATCATGAAAAATACGGAGCGTGTACTCTGTTTTCAACACGAAGTCTCTTCCATAAAACCTGAAGAGGTTTGTAAGCATCTCACTATTGGAATGTATCATTCTCCAGGAGGACATTCTCGTGACTGATTTCACTCTTATGGGACTGATCACAGCCATGCTTTCGCAGCCCTTTTTGCGTATGGCCCTTTTTGCTTCCATCGGAGCTTCTGTTGCAGGTGGTGTTGTGGGATCGTATGTGGTTGTTAAGCGGATCGTTTTTATTAGTGGAAGCATATCACACTCAGTTTTAGGGGGGCTTGGAGCCGCCCTTTATCTCAAACGTACCTATCATATTGAGTGGCTCCAGCCCATCCATGGAGCCTTAGTCGCTGCGATTCTTTCGGCCTGGCTCATCGGCACCATCCGCCTCTATTATAAACAACGTGAAGATACGGTGATTGCAGCTCTTTGGGCCTTTGGAATGGCTCTCGGTGTGATCTTCATCTCTCTTTCTCCAGGTTATAATGTAGAAATGACCAACTATCTTTTTGGTAACATTTTATGGGCGAGCAAAGCAGATATCTACATGTTACTGGGGCTCGATGGGATCATCTTAGTGGTGACAGCTCTGATGCATCGCCGCTTTTTAGCCCTTTGTTTTGATGAAAATCAAGCGGCTCTTCAAGGACAAAATGTCAAGCTGCTTTACTTTGTTCTCCTCTCTCTCGTTGCCATTACAGTTGTCCTCCTCATTCAAGTTGTAGGTGCTATTTTGATTATTGCCATTCTCTCTTTACCTGCTGCCATTGCTAACACCTTTACCCACCGCCTCTCTCGGATGATGTGGCTAGCTGTCATCATCGGAGTGATCATTTCCATCTTGGGGATAGGGTTTTCCTATGCTCTGAATTGGCCCCCCGGTGCTACCATTGCCCTCACCTCAACAACCGTTTATTTATTAAACCTCATGCGTAAAAAGGGATAGTTATGCTCAAGTCTTTCCTTATTGCTACGGCAATCACATCCCCATTTATCGATCTCCCCTATGTTAAAGATCTTCTTCCTAAAACAATCGAACAAGTCAGTCATGCGACAGAGCGGTATGAACACACCTTTGATGCTTTGATCGAGGAGTTTTTATCCTTATTAGAAAAAGGAGATGGTGGGGCTGCGATAAAACTATGGAACCAAGCCACGACACTCACCCAAGTGATGCGCACCCAGTTGGGGTATTTACTCCCCCATGCGCTCTACCCTGAAATGCAAATCGCCACTATCTCCAGCCAAGAATATGACCGTATCAATGCCCATTTCATAAAGAGTGTCGGAAATACGGAGTTTAAACAAAAAGTAGAGCACTTTTATGACCGTTTTGGAAAAAAGCTCGCTCCCAGTGAAACCTACTTTTTTACCACCCTTTTAGGGTGGGAAGCAAAAGGAACGCCTTACACCTTTTTAAAAGGGGAAGCCAAAGAAAAACGGGGCGTTTATCCTCTCACCGTGATGAATGCTAATGTCCTCTTTATGCCAGATGGATATCCCTATTTTTTTGGAGGGGTTGCCCCCTGGCCTGATCGCATCGATGCCTTATGCGCTCTTTTTAAAGAAAAACATCCCGATATCCTCTGCCTTCAGGAAGTGCATGAGGAAAAAAGTGCCGCTAAATTGTACGAACACTTAAAAAATCTTTATCCCTATTTCTATTTAGATATCGGGCAGAAAAATGTGACAACCAATCCTGATGCACTTGCACTAAACAGCGGGTTATTTGTCGCTAGTATGTACCCCCTCGAAAATCCCCAATTTGTTCCCTACACCCTGGAGGGGCGACAAGAAGGGATCAATAAAGGATATTTTTCAGCAAAAGTCCTGGTTAATCGCAAACCCTTTTGTATCCTTTATAATACCCACTTAAATCCCTTCGACACGCCAACTGCAATAAAGGTAAGAGAGGAGGAGGCCCAATTACTTATTGAGTCGATGCAAGGGGGAGCTCTTCCGATACTACTTGTCGGAGACCTTAATCTCAGCTGGGGATCTGAGGAGTGGAAGCATTCCTCTCTAAAAAAGGAATTTATCAATGCCTATCCCACGAGCGCAGGGCCTACCTGCACCGATTATTTTAATGATTTGGTTTGGTCAGCTCCTAGAGAGCGCCGCTTTGTGGTAAAAGAGAATTATATTTATGACTATGCTCTCATTTATAAAGAAAATCCCTTAATGATCCAAAGTAGTCAAGTTCCTCTTTATGATTTGGATAAACCCTCCGAGGCCCTTTCCGATCATCAAGCAATCTGGAGCTCTTTGATTATAAATGAACCCAAGTTACTACCTATTATCACTCCTTCTTTGGAATAAAATCTCCAATAAGAAGGTCTTTTTCCTCACCAATAGCGCATGGGCTATTGGCTCGTCAAAATCCCTTCTTATTGGAGATTTTATTTGCCAAATTAGCAGTAACACTAGGTAGCAACTTGGGTTATAAATGATTATTTACATTGACTCTAGAGAGATTTTCACGTATTCTACTTTTTCCCCTCTCATAAATGGACTATTGGAGGTCAAATGTACGCGATTATTCAAACCGGCGGTAAGCAATACCGGGTTGAAAAGGGAGATACGATCGAAGTCGAACTACTTGGTGTCGAGAGCGGAGCCGTTGAGTTTAATGAAGTCCTATTGTTTAGTGATGGAAAAACGGCCCATATTGGCACCCCGCACGTGGCAAAATGCCTCGTGAAGGGAGAAGTCGTTGGTGATACGAAAGGACCCAAAGTGGTCTCTTTTAAATATAAGCGCCGTAAAAACTACCGCCGTAAAGTCGGTCATAGACAGAAATATGCGGTCGTGAAAATTACTGATATCGTAAGGAGTTAACACATGGCTCATAAGAAAGGTCAAGGGTCGAGTAGAAACGGACGCGATTCAAACGCACAACGTCTAGGCATTAAAGCCACGCAAGGTGAGTTTGTCACTGCGGGAAGTATCCTTGTTCGCCAACGCGGAACCAAGTGGCACCCTGCTAAGAATGTAAAGCGGGCTAAAGATGACACCCTTTTTTCTCTGATTGATGGAATTGTCCACTTTCGCAAAGGGAAAAAAACCCATGTCTCAGTAGCACCAGCGCAATAAAACGCTCAAACTCTATTAAATCAATACTTAGGACTCCAATACCCTTGGAGTCTTTTGTGTTTAGAGGTAAAGGATGTTTACAGATCAAGTCAAAGTAAAACTGATCGCCGGCAAAGGGGGAGATGGAATCATTTCCTGGCGTCGAGAAAAGTATATCCCCAAGGGGGGACCTTATGGCGGCAATGGAGGAGCGGGAGGCTCTATTATTGTCCAATGCGATCCTCAAATCTACTCTTTAGATGCTTTTTGCAATCAGAGACAGATTTATGCGGAAAAAGGGCAAAATGGGGAATCCAATAATAGACATGGGCGCAATGGAAAAGATCTGATTTTGAAAGTCCCCTGTGGGACCCTAATCCGCGATAGTGAAAGTGGTACCCTCCTTTATGATTTAACAGAACCTGGGGAATCCTTCACCCTTTGTTCTGGAGGAAAAGGGGGAAAAGGGAATACTTTTTTTAAAACTTCCACCAACCGGGCTCCAGCAAAATGCACCCCTGGAAAACCAGGAGAAACATGCGCGGTTGAATTCGAGCTCAAGTTAATCGCTGATGTGGGATTTCTAGGATTCCCCAATGCGGGAAAATCTACTCTCCTTTCAAAACTCGCTGCTATAGAAGTCAAAATTGGAGCCTATCCTTTTACCACCTTAAAACCCAACTTAAGCTTTATCGAATTTGACGATTTTTCTCGGATTTACTTAGCGGATATCCCCGGAATCATTCCAGATGCCCATGCAAACCGAGGGTTGGGTCTTTCTTTTCTTAAACATGTTGAACGCTCCTCAACACTGATCTATCTTATCGATATTTCGGGAGAAGAAGAGCGCGATCCTTATGAAGATTTTCTCTGCCTCCGCCGGGAAGCTGAAGCCTATTCCCCTGCGATTCTGAAAAAGCCTTTCCTCGTTGCTCTCAACAAAATAGATAAAGGGGAAGAAAATCTTGCTGCCTTTAAGAAGCGTTATCCCTTCCCAAAAGAAACACTGTTCGAAATCTCCGCCCTCCAAGAAAAAGGTCTCGAGCCCTTTATTGAAACCATGCGCTCACTCGCTCAACAAAACGGAAAAAAGTATTCCTAAGGCACCACTAATTTGGGTCTAAATGACGTTCCCCCACAAACACTACATTTTGCAGGACGTGAAGAAAACCATGACTTACAATTAATACACTCATAAACTAGAATTTCAGGACACCCCCATTCAATAGACAGCTCACCATTAATCGACTCGATTACAGGTATCTCTATTAACAATCCTTCGCTATCTTCTAAATAAATTTGTCCATCAATGATATGAACAGCATCTGATTTAAAAAAGATCCGACCTTCTTCTACTCTACTTATTGCCCCTGCTGCAAGTGTTAGAACCTCGTTGGCAGTTGCTTCAGTCACTTTGGTTGTTGAAGAATATGCATAAGTGCTTACAATTGAGATCAAGAAAAAGATAAGAGTTCGAAAGCATTCCATGAGTCCCTCGATTTTACATTCAAACAGGTTTAAAACTATCCTTGTTTCAGTATTTTCTGCAATAGCTATCTGTTCAGGATGCATTATCTACAAAACATTCTATTTAGAGCCGGATACAAAAGATGAAATTACCCTTTTCCTTGAAAATGTGATGATCCGTGAAGGAGGAATGTTTACATTAGTGGGCTCTAAACCTATGACCATTTTCAAAGTAGAAAATGAAATTCCTTCTTCAAATCAAGAGCTTCTTGCTCAGTATGAGGAGGCGATTACTATCGATACAAATCTACAAGAAAAGCTCTCGTTTGAAGATTACAAAGCAAGTATCAGTTACCTTCAAAAGCTTAAACATTTAAGGTATGAAAATCTTTGGAGTGTATGGAGCAAATCTTATCCCGGCACAAAGAACGAAAAATATATTTTCGCTACAAGAAGAGCTTCTTTTGGAGAAGGGAAAATTGGCGTCTTTGCAAACGTACCATTAATTATTTATGCGTTAACAGTTCATAAAAAGCTCTTTGAAGACTCTCTCTTGATCTCATTTGATCCTCATGAAATTGTGTGGGAATTAGCTCAAGAAAATTCACGTTTTTGGGATCGTGTATTTGGTCATCACTTCCTTTTAGGAATCCTACTTGGTTATGGAGAAAAAAATGCTTTTATCTATAATTGGGAACAAAATAACCAATTAAAAAAATATTCTAGAATTTTAATGACAAACCAATCATCAGACTATCCAAAAAAATTATTAAAAGAGCATATCTCCGTTTCCGACTTGCTCATTCCACAATTTTTTTCATATTGTATTTATGAACCCATTGTTGAAAAATACCAGCAAGAACGTAATAACATTATCAAAAATTTTTCAAAAAAACAATTTTGCTCTGCAGTTCTTGATCTATTGGAATATGAATCTAATAA
>JAKQGT010000205.1 GCA_029556005.1 Chlamydiota bacterium
GATATTCCCGGGTTAAGGTTTGGACCATTCCTTTAAGCACTCCCGAGTAGGAGAGGCCTTGCAAACTGGATTGCATATACTCTGCCAGGACAATTAAGTAAGACTGATCGGCAAAGCGCATAAAATTATAGTATGAGCCGAGGTCAGTATCTCGATCGGGTTTAGCCATTCCAATATCAAAAGCGCTCCATTTTGGAAGGGTTTCAGGGAGGAGCTCTCGGTGGCTTTCTTCTAAGTGTTCCCATACCTCTTTGACTTCTTTTGCGGACCCTGGTTTTTTATTGAAGCTTTCAGATCTTAAGTAATGCGTAATATCCGTGATGAGGTCAACAACGTCTTGGTAACGGTCTTCTAAGCTGGGCTCTAACATTTTTTTCACAATTTTTTGCAGCTCTTTAGGGAGAAGAGAGAGTTGGATATTTCCAAAACTCAACTTTCCCACTAAGAGCTCGAAGGCGACAACCCCTAAAGAGTAAATATCGGTTGCAAACGTCACGCGGAGTGGATCTTTTTTCTGCTGGGGGCTCATGTAGCTAGGAGTTCCTAAAAATTGCCCTTGCTTAAAGGTGAACGGGTGATTTCCTTCCTGGCTGATCTGGGCGATCCCGAAGTCGATTACTTTCACTCCCCCCTGTTCTGTGATTAAAATATTTTCGGGTTTTAAGTCACGGTGGATCACTCCATGAGTATGGAGGTGAAGCAAAGCATAGGAAACTTGAAGGATGATCTCCAGACTGCTACGAATTGAAAGGTTTTGTTGCATGATGAATTGTTTCAAGGAAATGCCTTGAATAAATTCCATAGCGATATAAAGGCCGTTTTCCCATTCCCCTTGTCCATAAAGTTTGATGATATTGGGATGATCCGTTAGAGCGATAATTTCGGCCTCTTTAAGGAATTGAGAAACCATCTCGGGATGGGTCATATAGCGAGGAGAGAGAACTTTGATGGCAACGGGGGTATTATTTTGAGGATGAAGGCCGAGATAGAGAAAACTCATTCCCCCCTTGCTGAGCTGGGTTTCGATTTTATAAGGGCCAATTTTTTTCGGCATCTCTCCAAGAAGAGCCCCTTGCCCTGCTGTTAGGTTCGGAAGAGTTGATTGTTTATGAAACTCTTGCTTAGTCACCACCTAACGACCACCGATTTATGAGCCAAGCTTTGTGATTTTAACGCCGATCACATCTCCCACTTGAACGAGTTCACCCTTACCCACACACTTTCCGTTGGCAACAAGATTGACCCCTTTTTCTGGCTGAACGCCAAGTTCTAAAATGTTTCCAGGTTTTAGCTTGAGAAGAGTATCTAAATTGATACGCATTTTTGCCACTTCAACAGTGAGAGAGATGGGGACTTTTTTAGGGGAAAGCATCTGTTCTTGAGGGGGTTCTTCTAGGGAGACAGATTCCATGGAGGTCTCTTCTCCTACCTCGCTAAAGGGTTCCTCAAAATTTTCGTCGCTCATTTTATTTTCCTCAAAGTAGTGTGCATAATCGAGTATTTTAATACTTTCTTCTTTAGGTTTTACCTGGAAGAGGGGGATATGATTAAATTCCAGTTGGAAGGTCCCTTTCTTCAAGTTAGGGTAATAAGAGCAGAAATCCAAAAGGAGGAAGTCTCCCTCACCTATATTCAACCAAGACTTTTGGGAAAGTTTTGTTTCTCCCACAGATAAGCTGAGGTCTAAAAAGATCTCTGGATAGAGATGGGAGGGAAGAGAAAAGTTCCAGTCTTGCATGAAATGGGTTTTAAAGCTTTCTTGAAAAAGGGAGGGGCAAATGATCCGTCCCCAAATCGTTTCCTCTCCGTGTTCAATCGCAATATCGATGCAGTAAGCATCTTCTTTAGCAAGAGGCATCTCAATCAGTTTTGGCGTGAGCCCCCGATAAACTTGCATCCGCGTGAGCGTTGTGAGGGCCTCTAAACAAAGGTAACGAAAAAATCCCTTTTGAAGATAGGGATCAGAAAAGCCTTCATTTTTTGCTTCCGGATGAATGACCCACGAAGAGAGCTTTGAAAAGTCTTCTGAGGGAAAAACAACGGAAAAACTCCCTTTTAGAGGGGAAAATTCGACCGCCAACTGCAAGGGGCTTCTTCCCAGTCCCGAAAGGATGGTGCTCCCTTTTTTCCATTCACAACTTCCGGGAGAGATCTTGATTTTTTTTCCACCGAGCGCTACTCCCAGCTCTTTGGTGAAAGCTTTCCAGGGGAAAGAGGGAACGGATCCCCACATGGGGACGTCTTGAGACTGAACAATCAGAGATTCAATGTGTTTAATCCAACTTCCTGAAGGGGTATTCATACGATACAATTCTATTTATTCTTAACCCACAAGATATGTCATTTCTCTCAAATTAGGAAGGAAAAACTCACCGCTTTTGTGGTTTTTCTGTGTGCATGTGTTTTTTACGTTCTTTTTTATAAGACTCAAAGGGTTGCATTTTTTCGCTTAAAATCGGAGGAAGGAGTTGAATATGAAAGTGTTCAAGCCTTTGCTGCAGGGCGACTTGCAAAGAGGCTAAATGCTGTGCAAAGATCTCAACAGCTTCCGTATTACCGGTCAATTGGATGTTGAAAGCATGGGGGGCTGTGTCATAGTGTTCAATGCGGATTTCTGAGCCATTAAAGCAAGAAAGGCCTTCCTTCATCTCTACAGAAACAGTTGTGGTTGAAACACCATTATGACTTTCTAATTGGACATAGTCTGCCATCTTATCGAGCAGGGCACGCATTTCAAGAGAGAGTCCCTTCACTTCAGATAGAGGAGAGAGGAGCTCTGTTTGCGCTTCATGGGGCGTGTGTTTTTCCTGAACCTGCCCTGGACAAGTGGGATCGAGATTTTTTCTCTGCTCTTGGGGTTTGTTTTTTTTATTACCCTTTGCAGCGATATCAAAGATATTGGTGTGGCGATTGGGAAAATGGGGCACTTGTCTGGTAGCCATCACCTCTCGAAAAGAGCGTTTGGGTTCTTTAAGTTCCTCTTTGGGGGACTCATTTCTAGGGGATTCTTTAACTGTTGGAGAGGTTTCCAGCACCATGTTTGTTCCTTATCATTTGGGATACGCTTGCCCACAGCAACAAACATAAGGATTTAAGATTTTGATTGCAAGACTATAGATAGTTGTAGATGTTTATTGTTGCTTCTTGCCTCCTCTACCCTCTTTATCGCCTGCGGCACCTTTTCGCTTAATTTGATGTGGGGATTTTCTACTGGAAGTGAGAATGGGATTTAAGATATTCGCTTCGAAATCGTAATTGGCTTGCTTAAAAGCTTGTTGTAGTTGTGTGATATTTTGCTGAAAGACTTTGACAGCTTCTGGACTTCCTACCAGTTGAATGTTAAAAGCATTCGGGGCTGTGCTGTATCTATCGAGAATGATCTCTGCCCCATTGAAGATGGAGTCAGGCATATTGAGGGTCATCGTTGTGGTTGTGACCCCGGTACTTTGCTGGATGATCATTACTCCTCCCATGCGTTCGAATAGTTCAAATACTTCGGGAGTGAGCCTTGTATAGGTAGGAGTGGTTTCGGAAGGGGTGATGGGACTAAGGGGCATTTCAGAAAGGGGAAGGGTGATACTCGCGGTGAGTTCGCTGGCTTCAAGGAAATTCCCCTCGTCCTCTTTC
>JAKQGT010000231.1 GCA_029556005.1 Chlamydiota bacterium
GAATTTGGCATTAATTACCGTGTTTATTGTGGAATTCCTGATCCCGATATAGGGAAAGCGGGTTTTGGAGATTTTTCAGACCGGGGAGCTAATATCAAGTTTGGGGTCCTCCGTAAAGAAGATGGGTTTCCTCATTTTCCCGAAATTGCTGTTGGGCTAGAGGATTTTTATGGCTCTAAAAGGTTTCATGCTTTTTATGTTGTTGCTACTAAGGAGCTTACAGATTATAACCTCGAGATAACATTGGGTTGGGGAAAGGGGAGAATAAGGGGGTTTTTTGGAGGGATAGGGTGGACCCCTTTTCGAAAAACAAACATTCCAGGAATCAACCGCCTCACTGTACTTGCGGAGTGGGATGCCATTGATTACAAACAGAGTTATTGGGAGCATCCCAAAGGGAAAACCTATAAATCGCGCATTAATGTGGGGCTTTCTACCACATTTTTTGATATGTTACAACTGAGGGTCAGTAGCTTGAGGGGAGAAGATATTGCTGCTTCCGCCTCGTTTAATTACAACTTAGGGGAGTCGAAGGGACTCTTCCCCAAGGTCCATAATCCCCCCCTTTATAAAGCACCTCTCGATACCGAGCCATTGGGATACTTAAGAAGTGAGAGAGAACTCGCTCAAGAACTTGCCTTTGCTTTTTCTGAGCAGGGGCTCAATCTCTATCGGATTTATCTATCGGGAGATACTCTTTGGATCAAGATGATCAATATCCTCTATCGAGAAGAAAAGGATTTAAAAGAGCGGATTGAAAGTATTCTTAGAGCACTGACTCCTTCGAATATTGCCCAGGTGACTGTTGTGATCGAAGCCGATGGTGTCCCTACCCATGAATACCGTTTTCGCACGATCGATTTAAAACGGTTTCGAAAGCGGGAGATTGGGGACTTTGAGTTTCAAACCCTAGCACCGATGCGGGAACCGACACCCCCTCCCAATCCGTATGAAGGGACCCTTTTATATCATCGGACAAAAAGAATTTGGACGTTTACGATTCGTCCTCGTCTTTTGACTTTTTTTGGGAGTGTTACGGGGAAGTTTAAGTATAGTGTAGGCCTTGTTGCGGGCCCCGAAGGGTATCTCTTTGACCAGTTCTACTACAAAATTCAAGGAGCCTATAACATTAAGTCCAGCCTATCTGATGTGGGGGATATGGACTTTTTCAATCCTTCTCAGATTTTGAATGTGCGATCAGATAGTATCAAATACTTCCAAACAAATTCCCTTGCTATTGAGCAAGCCTACATCCAACGGGGGATGTATATCAAAAAAGGGTGGTATGGGCGTGTCGCAACGGGGTATTTTGAACCTGCTTATGCAGGTGTAGCAGCTGAGGTGCTTTATTACCCTGTGGGACAAGATTGGGCGATAGGTTTAGAAAGTGCTGGAGTGCTTAAACGGAAATATCATGGGCTTGGATTTACAACAGAAGTGCGAAAGTTTAAGGGATATACTCCTGAATACGAACATTTTATTGGGTATCAATATTTTCTTGATCTTTACTATACGCTAAAACCTTTGAAATTAGAATTTAAGGTCAGTCTTGGGAAGTTTCTAGCCCGGGATGTAGGAGCGCGCTTTGAAATAGGACGCTATTTTTCTAGTGGCTTTCACTTTAATGTTTGGTATAGCTGGACAAATGCCCATGACATTGTCAACGGAGCGCGCTATCGAGATAAAGGGGTTTCCTTCGCTATCCCTCTCGATTTTTTCTTAACCAAGAGTAGCCGCACCTTCATCCCTTACGCATTATCAGTTTGGCTCCGCGATACGGGTGCACGTGCAGCCACAGGCAAACGTCTCTATACAACGATTCAAGAAGAGCGAGAATCGGTTAATTAATATC
>JAKQGT010000240.1 GCA_029556005.1 Chlamydiota bacterium
TTTTAGGGGCATATAACAAGGGGTATTTATGACAACAGATATGCAATCAGGGGGAATTCCTGAGCAAGGGTTCTCCGTCCAAGTGGATGTCGGCGGTTTCTATAGTAAACACGATATCGATGACATGATTCGTAGAATGGAAAGGATGATGGAACCGAAACATCATCCCTTCTTTGGGGCAGGAATGGCCCTTATGTTTGCGATGAACATCTTGATGCCCGCTTGCCTCAACTTTCAATAGGGGATCATGCATCAAGAGGTGAAGCAACAAAAGCTTCTCGATAAAATCACGAATGAAGTTTCTACTATGCAAGAGCTTTTTAACTCTTCTCAAAATGCCAGCCAAGGAACATGTCAGCAGCATGCAGATCAAATGCTCACCGATTGGGAGAAAATTTTGAAGCAGGCGAACAATTCTGTTTTTGGGTGTGATAAACACGGGGAGACAGAGCTTTGCAAAACGCTTTACAATCAGTCGGGATCTTTTTTTCAGACGTATGAGACTACAACAGTCTCAAAGGATGGAGCGATCACATTAAATGGCCGACAAAGCGCGTGCGCAAATCAAAAAAATTGCTGCAGAAAAGGAAAAAGCGCAGCACCGCTCTCTTTGGGGGAAAATTGTAAAAGATGTCGCCCCTGCTTTAGGGATTACCGTCGGACTTGTTCTCTGTTTCGTTTTAGGAACCGAAGTGGGTATCCCCATCATCCTTCTTTCCTTAGCTCTTGCTTTTGAATTACCCCAAAAGCTAGCGGGGCTCTTAGGAAAGGCTTTAGAAGCTTTAGGGGTTCCTGAGAAAATAGCGAAGCCTCTTGCAGACCTTATTGTTTTTGTCATGATTGTTGCGGTTATGGTCTTTACAGCCAGTGCGGGAGCTCCAGAAGAGGGGGCAGAACTCGCTGCTGAAGAGGGAGCATAAGAAGGAACGGAAGAAGTGGCCTCGGAAAAGACCCTTGTCAATAAGGTTTTGGAAGGTGTTGAAAAACGGGGGGGGGAATGGGCCTCACCGCCTCCTCGCAGCTTTTAGGTTCCCTAAACTTTAGTGAGGATATCTTAAATGCGATCCCCATGTCTGATGAAAAGCGGGAAAAATTTGGTCTCATTTTAGAGATTGTTCAAATGGTTATTTCCCTTCTCATGGGAATTGTAAGAGGAGGCGCTTTAGCAGCCAATCCTGCTGCGCAACTCGGTGAAGAATCTTCTCTTTTTACAAAAGTGCAGCAGCTCCTTTTAGATCACTCAACCGTTTTGACAGCGACCTTATCTGCTATTGAAGCGTCAGCCGGAACAGCCTCTGCCGCTTATCAGTTTGTGAGTAGTTTTGAGCAGTACAAAATCTCTGAGTACATGAAAAGGTTAGCACCGATTCAGGCTAATCAAATGCTTGCGAGTACTACCTTTAAACTGGCCGATCAATCTTTATAGCAGAGCTCTAAACAGTATGGCGTAGATATAGAGGTCATCGATGAGATGCTCAATACCGTTTATCACATGACCGATGTGATGGGCGCAGTTGTAGAAAAAACATCAGCATAAAGGAGAAAAAAATGCAAAAAATAGAGACACCTTCTACAGGAGATTTTTTAAGCCGTTTTCACCTTTCTGCGACAGCGGCCCTTTTCCCAGCGATTGCAGCGGTAATTACAGCTTTTGCAACCTGTGAAAAGTATTATACAGAAATGATGAATGAAGCCAAGGCCCTCACAGTGACGAGTTCAAAAGCGGCTGCCAGTGCTGCAAAGAAAAGCTTAGAGTATCAAGCGACAAGTATGAAATGGGAAGCGATTATGGGAATGACATCAGCGGAGATTTCTTTGGGAATGATCGGGGTCAATGCCGGTGTGGATGGTTATTATGCTAACAAAACATCCACTATAGAATCAGAAATGAACAATAGCAAAACGTATTTAAAGGCCTATGATGAATGCTTAGAGACAGGTCCACGGTCTACAAACGTAAGCGATCTTCCTCAAGAAGTGGAATTGGAGACCTTTGCAAGAGACAATACCGAAGAAGTCAGTGTCCTATTAAAAAGCCACCAGTTAACGCCAGAGAACACACTTCATGAACCGATAACTGTCGATCAAAGCACCGCAATTTCCCAATCTAAAGAGATGGGAGAAATACAAAAATCCCGTGAAGCGATCAAAAATACCATTGAGAAAAAACAAGAGGAGATCCGCGAGATGATGCAAGATAAAGTGCGTCGCTTGGATTATGTCCGTCTCGTCGATACAATGATTCAGCAAGCCCCTAACGCAGTTGCCAAAAGCATTTCTGAAGCCCAGCTCAAAAAGCAAGGCCCTGAAGAGAGTAAAAAAAACCTCTCCACCTCAACAGAGAGCTTAGCCGATGCTTTTGAAAAGCAAAATGCCGGGCAGTTTAGTCAAACCGCCCAGGAGATGGATCAGCTCATCCAGCAGCTGGATAAAACAACTCAAGCGGACCGATACCGCTAGAAGCATTTTTTTCCTTCTTTTCTTTTGAGACCCCTCTCCCCAAAGTGGGATCTCTTTATTTGTAAATATTTGGATACAAATGATTTATGAATCAAACAACTTATTGTAAGTGCTTTATGAAATTTCATAACCTCCTTTATTTCAAATGTTTAATATA
>JAKQGT010000267.1 GCA_029556005.1 Chlamydiota bacterium
GGATAAAGTGGCGAGAGAACTCAGCGTAACAGCCTATACGTTTTATGTCCCCCTTCCTGACGATTTACATCAGGGAAAAGAGGTCCTTTTTTACTTTCTAAAAAGAAATGGAAAAACATTGGGAAAACTCGCTCTCTATAGCTTGATTTCTGCCCTTTTTTCTCTATTTTTACCGGTGGGGATTGCCCTCCTTTTTAATAATGCCGTTCCTAATGCCAACATGCCCCTTCTCTTTCAGGTGACATTAGGGCTCTCTCTCTCTGCTGTGAGTTCCTCTTTATTTCTCTATTTTCGCTCTCTGATTTTGGGACGGATCGATGGCCTTCTCAGTTCCCAAATTCAACCTGCCCTTTGGGACCGCCTTCTTAAACTTCCTGCAAATTTTTTCCGTCGTTTCACAGCAGGGGATCTTCTCCAACGGGTGATGTCGATGGAACAGATGCGCCCCCTTTTGAGTAGTAATATCGCCCAGACGGTTTTGACGGGGTTCTTTTCTCTTTTTTATCTAATCGTGATGTTCATTTATTCTGCAAAGCTTACCTGGATTGGGATTGGCATGATGGCACTTGCTCTAGGCTTAACCTCTCTTTTTGCCCGTTGGAAGGTCAACATCCAGAAAAAAGTCTATGAGATGCAGGGAAAAATTAATGGAGCCCTTATCCAAATCTTATCAGGGGTTGCCAAACTCCGCGTTGCAGGAGCAGAGAACAATGCGTTTTCTTATTGGGCACGGGAATTTTCAAAGACCAAATCTCTTGAAATGCGTGCCCAAAATATCCAAAACGTGATTACCACGCTGATGGCAGCTTTTCCTCTCTTTACCTTCATTGTGATTTTTGCAGCTGTCATTCGAATGGAAGCAGTTGGGGGACTCTCAACAGGAGATTTTTTGGCTTTTAATACCGCCTTTATGACCCTTTCTGTGGCGATCTTTTCTTTTGGGAATATTGTGATGCAAGCCTCTTCGATTATTCCCCTGTGGAAACGCTCCTATGTGATCGTTGAAGAACCGCAAGAGATGCTTATCAAAAAAAGTCACCCTGGAAAATTAACAGGGAATATTCGTCTCGATAATGTCTCGTTCAGATATGACTCAGGAGGGGTGAATATTTTAAAAGATGTTTCGATTCGGGTACAGCCCCACCAGATGGTGGGGATTGTGGGACCTTCCGGAAGTGGAAAGTCGACCCTCATTCGTCTTATTTTGGGATTTGAAACACCCCGATCCGGAGCTGTCTATTTTAATGACAAAGATCTCTCTCACCTCAACATTCATGAGGTGAGAAAACAGATGGGTGTTGTTTTACAAGGAGGAGGAATCGTTGCGGGAACCCTCTATCAAAACATCGTTGCTGGGGGGCGCTACACGGAAGAAGAGATCGAGCGAGCGATCACGCTAGCTGGGTTTAAAAGAGATTTACAGAACTTTCCCATGGGCTTGCATACGGTTGTTCCGATGAATGGGGAGACCCTTTCTGGAGGACAGAAGCAGCGTCTGCTCATCGCTAGAGCCCTTCTTCCCCATCCGAAGATTCTCCTTCTAGATGAAGCAACGAGCGCCCTGGATAATCACTCCCAAGATGAAATCACCCATAACATCGATCAGCTCGATATTACCCGCATTGTGATCGCTCACTGCTTGAGCACGATCAAAAACGCCGACCATATCTACGTCCTAGAGGAGGGGCGGATCACCCAATCAGGTTCCTTTCAAGACCTTGCTAAAGAGGAAGGACTTTTCCAAGAGATGCTCAAGAGGCAGAAGCTCTAAACCCAAGCAGTTTTATAGCAAGCTAGCCACAGGATGGCATCGGTTTTATGGGTCCAGATGTCAATCGAGCGATCAAAATGGTTCGCCAATCTTAAGCAACTAGCAGAGAGGAAAAAAGCTAAGGCAATCGTGACCGTACATCGAGTACCCTGTTCCCAATCTTGAAAAAACTCTCCTCCCAGATGGTTGCCTTGTGTGGCATAGTTCGCAACCGTCACCCCTGTCATATTCACAACAGATTGGATCAGGGGGTGCTTAATCGTTTTGAAGTGGAGCATCGACTCCATAACAAAGGATAAAGCCCCTACACAAAGCCCTTTTTTAGCAGCATCAGAAAATGTAATCATATAGACCTCTTTTTTATGTACCGAAATGACTTTTCATCATAGGTAGGCGTATCAACCTAACACACCTACCCAAAAAAAATCTAGAAGTCTTGGAGGATTTCACCAGAACTGACGCATCAAAATTTCCCTACGAAACCCTGCTTGGAAAGGGGTTGTTTTTGCATAGATTTTCTATTTTTATAGCTGAAAATTTTATGCGATTGGACTTGCTCCTCTATAGGTGAACGATAAAATTTTAATGCGTTAGTCCTGCCCTAAGCGACTCC
>JAKQGT010000271.1 GCA_029556005.1 Chlamydiota bacterium
CAGTTTTTGAATCAAAAGGGTCAGCCCTCCTTTCAGAGTGAAAAGCCCTTTTGGCTCCTTTGTTCTCTTGGATTTTATCCATCCTTTGGTCAGGGAACCATGCTCCATCTCCCAGGCTTTTAATGTAGGAAAACAGCTCCGGATAGAAAGTTTGCGGATATCCCCCGCATAGATCCCCAGAGTCAAAGGATCAAAAAAGGTTTCGGCTACGTAAGAGCCAAGCCGGCGTGTAACAAAAGTCTCAATCGATTCATCTCCTCCCCAAGGATAGGGTTTTTTCCACTCTTTTAAGAGTGCAGGAATCATTTTGGGGAAAAACGTTTGCATTAAAGAGAGTTTTCGATTTTTCCAAAGATACCGTTTTTGAGAGGTTTTGCTTGAATAGAGAATCTCTTCTTCCAGTCCTAACTCATGAATAAGGGAAAGAAGGGCTTGGCTTCTAGAAACTTTAAATGTGCGCGGCCCTCTCTCAAAGAAAAATCCTTCATTAACTGAATGGACAACCCCTCCTAGCTGATCACTTTTTTCATACAAGGTAATTTCCGCATCGGGATATTTTCGGGAGAGATAGTAACGCGCCGTTAAACCAGAGATTCCCCCACCCGCAATGACAATTTTTTTCATCGTATTCAAACCAAAAATTGTTTAATTTAGAATTTTGACATGATGGCACCAATGATGCAAGAAGAGATCGTTCATTACCTAAAAAACTTAAGAGATACAATCATTCAAGGGTTTGAATCCTTTGAACCTACCTGTCGTTTTGAAAGAAAACCTTGGGACCATGCTCAAGGAGGGGGAGGTGAAATTTCGATCCTGCGCGGTGAGGTTTTTGAAAAAGCTGCTGTCAACTGGTCAGGAGTGAGAGGAGATCAAATTCCCTTTAATGATGACGCCGGCCCTTTTTTTGCAACAGGGGTCAGTTTGATCACACACATGTCTAATCCTAAAGCTCCCACCGTCCACATGAACGTCCGCTTTATCCAAACCCAAAATAAATGGTGGTTTGGAGGGGGATATGATCTCACCCCTATGGGATTCCCTTTTGACGAGGACACCGAGCACTTTCATCGTGTAGCCAAAAAAGCTTTGGGAGAAGAGCTCTATGCGATTTTCTCTGAAAATGCCCGCACCTATTTTACCATCAAACACTGGAACAAAGAGCGCGGCGTCGGCGGGATCTTTTTTGACTATTATAACACAGGAGATTTCGCAAAAGACCTAGCCCTCTGGAAAACGGTCGGCTCTACATTCTTAGATGCCATTCTTCCCATCTACAAAAAACGGACCCTAGCTCCGTTTACGGAAGAGGACAAAAAAAAGCAAAACGCCCTACGCGCCCATTATGTTGAGTTTAACCTTCTGTATGATCGAGGAACAAAGTTTGGCTTCCAGTCAGGGGGCAATCCCGAAGCAATCCTCTGCTCCATGCCCCCAACAGCTACATGGTGAAAAGCTTTAACTTATCCACTCCTTTCTCAAACTTTTCTTCTTCAACAAGAGCCTCTCCTCCTTTTTGCACATGAAAAAAACGCCACTTGCCAGACTTATAAATTGCAAGAATGTTATGCCCCCAATCTGCACGAATTTTTCGGGTGCTTTCTTTATTAATATGTACGTCGTGCAAACTCCTATTGAGCTTTTTAATCTGATTCATCGCATTTTCAAATCCTCTGTCTCCTCTATTTACAGATGGCGAAAACCTAAGAGTGATCGGAGTTATTTCTCTAACAATTTGTACTCCTTTATCA
>JAKQGT010000288.1 GCA_029556005.1 Chlamydiota bacterium
GTATTACTCGCAAGTGTAAGGCTTGTACCGAAAGTAAGTGTTCCTGATTGAAAGTTCAAGGCTCCTATTTCTTGTGCTGTTCCCGTAAAATCAAAAGTCCCTCCAGAGATCGCAATGGTTGAGCTTCCAGAAAATTGGTTATCTGTCGTGGGTTGTAAAATTCCCCCCGTAATACTCGCACTCCCGGGAAGGGATACAATCCCTGCTGTTTTGGAGAGTTGAAGGGTTCCAGCGCTGATTGTTGTGAGTCCCGTATAAGTATTTGCAACGGTTCCTCCAAAAGTCAGTGTATTGGCACCAGAAAAATTCACGGTTTGGGATCCTGAAATCACCCCTGACAATTGAACAGCCATTGTAGAGGCTTGACTGATATTTAAGGGACTACTTAGAGCGATATTACTAGAAATAACATGGGCGCCATTTCCATTCGCATTAGTAATGTTCAGCGTGGCGTTTCCAGAACTTGCTTGGAAAAGGAGATTATTGGCTTGAACAGTGTAGTTAAATCCACTATCTATTTGCAGCGTCCCCAGGGTGATATCTTGCCCAAGAGTAATCGCACTATTCGCCGTAATCGAATTGAATAGCTGCGCTACATCATCTACGTTATTAGGAAAGGTTCCACCAGACCAGTTTGCTCCTGCATTCCAATTTCCTCCTCCAACGGGAGTCCATGTAGCTGTAATAGCAAAAAGAGAGGAGCAAAAAGCAAGAAAAGGAACGACATATTTTATTCGCTTCATGTCTTCTATATGTAGGGTAAAGTTTTATTTATTTCACTTTTTTTTACATATCTTCTAAGAATAAGGATGTGAAGCCGTGGCGATTTATTCTCCTATTTTACCTCCTGCAAGGGTTTTGCAACCCGACTCACCCTATCCTGGAGTCTGGTAAGGCAGATTTCATCCACCCCTCCACAAATACCCTACTGATTAAAGCGAGTGATGGTGCCATTATTCGTTGGGAGGATTTTTCTATTCAACCCCATGAACTGACCCGTTTCATCCAACCTTCAAAGCATGCTTGGGTTCTCAATCGAGTGACGGGAAATCATCTGAGTGAAATTTTGGGACAATTAGAAGCCAATGGTCAAGTCATGCTCCTCAATCCTCATGGCATCCTTTTTGGAAAAGATGCCCTTGTGGAAGTGGGGGGACTCATTGCGACTTGTTCAGAAGGGGGGATTTGGAATCGGGAAGGAGTAAAACCCAAAGGGGATGTGAAAAACTATGGAACAATTCGAGCCACTTGTGGAGATGTTGTCCTTGTCGGAAGAGAGGTCAGAAATGAAGGAACGATCGAAATTTTACTCAAAACCTCTCAAGATACTCTCATTCGTTCGGGACAAGTTTGGGATCGGGTTAAAGCGGAAGAAAACCCCTATAGCTTTGCGATCAACTGTGAACAAGCAGACGCCCATTGTGTGGTGAGTGAAGGGGGGAGAATTATTCTCAAAAGTGATGAAACGACTTTAGTTCGAGGAGCCCTTTACGGAACGCGCGTCTCTCTTTTATCGGAGGGGATGACGGTATTTGAAGGAAGTGCTCATGTCGGGAGTGGGAGTATTGAAATTTCTGGAAGAAACGGTTTCATCCATAACGGATCCATTGAAAGAAAGGGGGGAACCTTAATTTTAGATCCAGAAGCCGATATCACCATCAGTAAGAAGGTGAATTACAATTACAGTTTAGAAGGAGGGACTTTTGCCCCGAGCGCAGATATTGTCAATATCTCGATCGATAAACTGATTGAAGAAATGGGAAAGGGACCCGTTACCATTACCACTGCTTATCAAGGGGAAGGGGGCGGTTTTGGAAGCATTATCCTAAAAAACGATGTCGATCACTCCTATGACAGCCCTTATCCCCTTCTCCTCTTTTCCAGTGGTTGGGGAGGGGTGAGCATCGAAGGTTCTTTAACCAATACAGGAAGGGGCGCTATCGAAATTCAAGCGCTTCTTGGTGAGGTAACTATCCCCAAAACTCTTGAAGCGTCGTGCGTTGCCATCCATGCCCAAAGAGTCCATGTTCAGGGAGAAGTGTATGGAAAAGAGATCCTCCTAGCAGGAGAACGAGGGATCGATCTAGAGGGGCTGGTTCAAGTGGAAGGAGGAGACTTAACACTCCAAAGCAAAGGATCGATCACCCTGCGCGGCGCAAGCGTTTCCAATATCGGAACAGGAGAAATCTCTATCCAAGGTCTCGAGGGATGCCCTATCCAAAATGTGAATATCCTCGAAGGGGGAGAGCTCTTTACCTCTTGCCGAGCCAAAAACCTCTCCATAGAAAACGTGGAAGGAACTCTCCTCATAGATAGAGGGGCCATCCACGCCAATCATACACCGATTGCGATCTCTGGAGCTGGAGCTCTCCAAATAAAAGAGGGAACACTCACCACGCATGCACCGATTTCTATCCACTTAGGGCGCCATCTCCATCTTGATGATGGGGAGCTTTCAACGTTAGAGCCTTTGAATATCACGTTGGGAGAAAGCTGCGTTCTTACAGGTAACGCCCACATTTTAGCCCCAGGGGGGATGACCCTAAACGCTAAAGGAGATGTGCTTTTAACTGAGTGCAGTGCTATCCAAGGACGGGGGATTTCTATTGTAGGCGGAGAATCGGTTTCCCTTTTTATGAACTCTTTGATGGATGGGGGCTTCGGGCCCGTATTTATCTCTGCAGGAAAAGATATCACCTTTGAAGAAGGGTGCCCCAAGATTACGTCTGGACAACTCCAACTCCATGCGGGACAATACATCCTATTAGAAAACCTCGCCGAGCTCCAATCGAAAGAAGGCTCCTCCTCGATCACAGCCGGTCTAGGCATTTATCTGACAGATCATTCAAGAATAGAAGCCCAGGGAGGGGACCTCAATGTGATCGCCTCTCAAGGAAATATCCACCTCTATGGAACGAGCCTTTTATCTTCTAAAACTCATGGAGCCACGATCATCGCAGGAAAATCCCTGATCATGGAAAACTTTGCAAAGATCGAAACCTTAGGAGAAACAGGAACAACCATTGTTGTCGATCACCATTGCAGTGGAGGAGGGCTCGTAACCACACCCAAGACTGCCATCACCTCGGGTGAGTCCCCCTTACGGATCTTTACTGCAAAACGGAGCCTAAACTCCATTCAAGGAACCTTAAATGGTCACCACCTAGCCGAAGCTCCCCTTTATTTAAGCACAACCGCAGAAAAATGGGGGATGGACTATCCCAACCTATTCTTCCACGCTCCGTTCACCCTGTTTCATAAAGAAGATGGATTGATAACACTTTTTCCTGGAGGGATTACCCAAAAGGATTTCACCCGTGTGCTGATCAACTACATCGGCCCCTATACTGCTGAGCTTTTCCGTGATCTCCACCCTTATGATGCCTTCATTAAGCAAAACATCTCCTTCCAAGACCGCTACTCTCCCCCTCATCCTTTTCTTGAAAACACTTATAATTTTATCCGGCAAACAACCCAAAAAGACCGTCACTTTTTACTATTATACTCAAACAACTTCAAAAGTTGGTTTTGGACAACGCGAAAGCTTTCGGAATTCGTCGATCTTAAATGACCTAATATTAGAAATATGAGGTCATTTAAGATCGGCAAATTACGGTGCTTTGGCGCAGCCGAAAATCCAACTTTTGAAGTTGTTTGAGTATAAAATGAAAAATTGGAAATTTT
>JAKQGT010000321.1 GCA_029556005.1 Chlamydiota bacterium
CTAAATCCCCAATTTTTCACCCCTGCCGTCCTTTTTCATATTGAAGGCTACCAACTTGTTGATCAGGACTTAGTGAGGCGCGCTCTGAAAATGGCAAAAGAAGCAGGGGTGAAAGTTTCGATGGACCTAGCTAATGTTGCCCTTGTACGCTCCCATCAAGCGTTTATCCTAGAAACCCTCGAAAAGTATGTAGATATCGTCTTTTGCAATGAATCTGAAGCCAAGGAGCTTTTGGGACTTTCTCCTAGCGAAGCCTGCACGGCTCTTTCAAAACTGTGTGAAGTGGCAGTGGTGACCATGAGCGAAAAGGGATCATGGGCTCAGAAAGGGGAAGAAAAATGCTACACCCCAGCCTTTGATGTCGTCACTGTCGATACCACAGGAGCTGGAGATTTTTATGCCAGCGGTTTCCTTCATGGCTATTTAAACCATGCCTCTATTGAAAAATGTGCTTGGATAGGGACTCTTGTCGCTTCCTATGTCGTCAAAAGGATAGGAGCTGAAATCCCCCCTTCTGTTTGGGAGGAAATCCGTATGCGCATTGAAGAGGGAGAATAATACTATTCACTAACTTATTTTTGCTAAATGACATAATTTTCTATGATCTGAAAGATCTTTAGGCGATCGAGAGGACGATCCAGCCAAAGCTCAAATTGCTTAAAGGCTTGGTAAGCATACATCTCATAACCACAGACTGTAGGGCATCCTTTATTTTTTGCTATATTCAGTAGACGCGTTTCCTTAGGGTTAAAGATTGCATCAAAGACGAGGGCATTCTCATGAATAGCTTCGGGTGGTACAGGAATGGCGCTTAGATCAGGAGCCATTCCTACAGATGTTGTGTTGATCAAGATGTCATACGTTTCCGAGGCAATCGAGGGGATTCCAATTCCCTTTCCTTTCACCTCTTTGGCAAGTATTTCCCCTTTTTTCATGGTACGGTTTGCAATGATAATCCGCCCTCCCCGCTGTAACCCCTCATAAGCAATGGCTTTTGCAGCTCCGCCAGCTCCAATAATGAGGAGTGTTTTTCCAGAAACACTTCCCTTGCGTTCGATGGCATCGAGAGCCCCTCCTGCATCGGTATTATAGCCCCACCATTTTCCTTCCCGTTTGACTAAGGTGTTGATTGCACCGATTTGTTTGGCTTTGGGATCAAGGGCATCTAAATGGAGCGCCATCTGTTCTTTGAGAGGCATCGTAACACTAAACCCTTCAAAAGGGAGTTTTTTCATCAGCTTAAAAAATAGAGGAACTTCTTGTGGAGTGAGAGGAATTTTCACATAGACAGCGTCCTCTTTTAAGGAGCGAAAGACTTGATTATGACACAAATGTCCTATGCTTTTATCGACAGGATTTCCAATCAGAGCATAGATTTTCGTTTGATGGTTTAATTTCTCAAAATGGTAGATCTCTCTGAGGGTCGGGAGACTCACCTGTCCAGGGGCTGTCTCTCCTTCTTTGGAAAGAGGGGCATAGGTTAAAGCATTCCCAACAATCGGAGCTAAAATGCGGGTGATCATCCCCTTTTCTCCCATACACATCCCAGCAACGTCGGCATGTTCATTGACAAAGAGGAGCATTCTAAGGGCATCCAATGAAGATTGAGCGTGGGTGGCAAGTTTATAGATAGTGGCATTAAGAGCTTGCATGTTTTTGTAGAGGGTCGAAAGATCTTCAGGGGTCTTTTCAAAGTTGTGGTAGGAAGCAATCACTTTCACATCTTGAGGAATTTGATCCCGAAAAGAGACATCATACTCCAAGTCAACATAGGTGGGTTTTAGTTTGAGCAGCTCTAAAAGGGCTCCTTCCCGTTCCCTTTCATTTCCTCTATACTCCCCTCCTTGATTCTTCCTACGGAGTGTAAAAATGACGGGAACCTTAGAAAGATGAAGCAACTTCCCCACATGGGTCGGATCCTTTTTTTCAAAAAGGTCGATCCGAAACTCAATAACCTCTGCATCCTTTTGTGCAGCTTGGATTGTCTTCCGCGCCTCTTCAAAGCTTCCTTGAACAACAACGGTGAGCATTTATCCCCCCTCTACCATTGCTTGAATGAAGCGATTGGTCATTTTTTGCCCTTCCTCTTTTATAGGATCTCCTAAGTAGTCTCCCGCTTTCATGAAAAACGCTTCAAACCCTTTTGCATCCTTTTCTGTAACAATCTGTCTTAGGTTATGAAAGGCTTCTTGAAAAGATTCTAAAACAACAGGGAACTGGGGGTTTTCCATTTGAATCGCTCGGTAAAGATCGGGAGATTGGCGCAAAATACGACCAGCGATATGGAGTTGCATCCGATAAACAGGGCTGGCAAAAGCGGCAAGGGTCTCAGGCTTGATTCCTTTAAGGCGGAGTGTTTCTGAAAAGATCAGAGAGGTAAAATGGACTAAACACTGCACGATGGCCATCATTTCATCGTGCGTTTTAGGGTCTGTTTCGATGACATGGGCCTTCTCCTCGGCTAACCACCCTTTGAGCCAGGGGAGCCACTTTCCCGGTCTTTCTGGGCAAAGAACGACGGTCTGGTGGGCTAGAGAAGGGACAGAGGGGCCAAACATCGGGTGCATTCCAATCACATAGGCCTTAGACTTGAGCAGCGCAGCGCAGGGCTTTTCTTTAAGGGAAGTAAAGTCGAGGAGAAGCTGCTCCTTTCTGATATAGGGTAAGGTGCTCTCAATCACCTCTGGGGTGACCTCGATAGGAACACTAAAGACGATGATATCCGCAGTTTTAGCGATTTCTACCCCATCTGGCGAGGAGAGGACCTCATCGACATACTTTTCAAAAATAGGTCTGAAAAGGCGCCCCATTTTCCCCTCTCCCCCTACAATCCCGAGTTTCATTCTCTCTCCATTGATCAGATGTATAATCCCATGTTATAATATTTATAGATAAATTTATTTAAAATTGGG
>JAKQGT010000005.1 GCA_029556005.1 Chlamydiota bacterium
ATCTAAATTCATTGAGTGATTCATGTCGTCTGTAAAGAAAAAGCGTCGTTTTAAGATCTCAAAGCACAAGCGCAAAAAGCGCCGTCGTAGAGATCGTCATAAGAAAAAATAAATAATGTGGTCATACCCTAAAGAATTTGATGTCATCGTCATTGGTGCGGGACATGCTGGTTGCGAAGCTGCTCATGCAGCAGCGCGGATGGGCGCGTCTACCCTGCTTCTGACCATGAACCTCGATACCATTGGTAAAATGAGTTGTAATCCAGCGATTGGAGGGACAGCAAAGGGGCATATGGTGCGAGAAATTGATGCTTTAGGGGGCATTATGGGGAAAATCGCGGACCGGACAGGGATCCAATTCCGCATGCTCAATGCAACAAAAGGGCCAGCCGTCTGGTCTCCTCGGGCTCAATCGGATAAGCTTGCCTATCAAACAGAAATGAAATTGACTCTAGAACAAGTGCCCCACTTGGAAATGATGCAAGGAACCATTGAATCCTTGATGGTCCAAGGAGATCAAATTACAGGAGTCTCCACTCAAGAAGGAATCGCCTATAAGGGAAAAGCGGTGATTCTTTCAGCAGGAACGTTTATGCGAGGACTCTTGCATATTGGAGATCATAACTATTCAGGAGGGAGAGCAGGAGACAAACCTTCTGTCGGACTCTCCAAATGTTTAGAAGATTTAGGATTTAAACTAGGACGCCTGAAAACAGGAACGCCCCCTCGCGTCAATAAACGCTCCATTGATTTTTCAAAGCTCGAAGAGCAACCTCCCGAAGAGGGGGTTGCCTTCTCTTTTGATCCTCAAGAAAAAAAACTCCCACAGGTTTCTTGTTATATTACCTACACTAATGAAGCGACAAAAAACATCATCTTAGAGAATATTAAACGTTCCCCTCTCTATTCGGGAAAAATTCAAGGTGTGGGACCCCGTTATTGCCCCTCTATTGAAGATAAGTTTGTCCGCTTTACAGATAAAGAGCGCCATCAACTTTTCTTGGAGCCAGAAGGATTAAGTACCCATGAAATCTATGTGAATGGAATCTCTTCTTCCCTTCCCTTTGACGTTCAATATGCCGCCCTTCACACCATTCCAGGTCTCGAAAATGTTGAAATCATGCGCCCAGCCTATGCGATTGAATATGATTATGTCACCAGTGGGCAACTCTTCCCCAGCTTAGAAACAAAGCGTATCGAAGGGCTTTATTTTGCAGGGCAAGTGAACGGAACGACCGGATATGAAGAGGCTGCTGCTCAAGGGCTAATGGCAGCTATCAACGCAACGCTCAAAATTCGCGGGGAAAAGCCCTTTATTCTTAAACGGACTGAAGCCTATATCGGGGTGATGATTGATGATTTGATTGCTAAAGATTTAGACGAACCGTACCGCATGTTCACCTCACGGGCTGAATACCGCCTCCTCTTACGTCAAGATAATGCCGATTTAAGACTCCGCCCCTATGGTTATCAACTGGGTCTCATCGATACCGATCAGTTCACCCGTTTGACCCAACGAAAACACCACATTGATGCGGGGAAAAATCATTTAGAAAAAACTCACTTAGAATTTGAAGGGAAATCTACCACACTTGCCAAACTCCTCTGTCGCCCCGAATTTAACTATTGCACCCTCTTAGAAACCTTCCCAGACAAAGTGGAAAATTTTAGCCCAGATATCCAAGCTGCGATTGAAGTGGATTTAAAATATGCTGGATATATCAATAGAGAAAAAAAAGATGCCGAAAAATTGGAGTCTCTGGATACCCATTTGATTCCTAATGGATTCGATTATCGAAAGATTGTAGGACTGAGAAATGAAGCGCGAGAAAAACTCTTACATCACCAACCCACAAATCTAGGGCAAGCTTCTCGCATTTCAGGTGTTTCCCCAGCCGACATCTCAATTCTCATGGTGGCTCTAAATCGATAATTCTTTATATTGGAAAAAGTATGAAGATGAGACCCAAAAAGCTCCCGACCTTCTTGTTAATGACAAACTCTCCTGTCATCCGTTCCTTTTTTGAAACGATTACCGATAAATTAGAAGATCATGCCCTCATTGCTGTAAATTCAGAAATCGAAGCGTTAGATTATTTAGATAAAAGTTATATCAGCTTGATCATTCTTGATGATAAAACTCCCTATGTTGATCTTATCCCTCTTTGTGAAAAGATCCGGTCTCTAAAAGAGTATTATCATACCCCTATCATCATTATCACAGGTCACCTGAAAAAAACATTCACACGCAATTTGCTCAAAGCAGGAGCTACGGATTTTTTAACAGAACCTTTGGAAGAGGATGAGTTTCTACTCCGGATGGAAATGGCTAGTGAAATTATGGAAACGCAGCAAAAAATTACCACCCTTTCAAGTCGCTTATCCACAACTACTTCTTTAGAAGGGACTTCTCTTCAAAAGAGAGCCATTATGGATGATCGAGCAACCAAAATGGTTGAAACAGCTCTTTCAGAAAAATCTACCCTTTCAGTGCTTCTTATGGAAATCGATCAATATCAAAAATTTCAAAAGGCACGCGGAGAAAATGCCGCCCATGCTCTCCTTCTCGATTTCGAAGATCATGTCCAAAAACTCATGCGAATCCAAGATCTTCTTTTCAATCAAAAGCAGGGAAAATTCGCTATTTTTCTCCCTAAAACATCAGAAAAAGGTTCTCAGCTTATTGCGGAAAATATTCAAGAGTACCTCGAAACCGAGACGTTTTCTGCAGGCACTATTCGGTTCAACCTAACCACTTCCATAGGAGTTGCTACCCTTCAGAATTCTGGAGATCCTACGAAAAATGCAACGGTAAATTTGGAACGTTTACTCTCTGCAGCAACTCTCTGCTTAAATGAAGCTAAGAAAAAAGGGAATACTGTTGTATCCCAATCCCAAATGCGAGGAAAGTCATGAAAAAACCTATCCTACTTACTTTACTTGGATTTTCGTCTTTAACAATGGCAGAACAAGAGCCCATTTATTCGGTCTCCTCTTCCCCATTTTTCCAAAATCAAACCCCATCAACTTCTAAAGAATCGGCTAGCGAAAAAGCTGCTGCTGCAAAAGATGGCCAAATGAAAGGGGTAAGCGAAATCATGATTATCACTCCTGAATCTCGGGCAAAAGATCTCCTCAGTGCCTTTCAATACCTAAAAAAAATGAGTGCTGCATCAAAAATTGGAGTGAAATTAACAAGCGGCTCTACGATCACGGATATCATTGACATGGATGTGATGCCTGCGGGAACAATGATCATTTTCAAAATTAACTCGATCAAAGGACAGCAGTTTCGGATCGTAAAGATTGAAGATATCGATACCCTGACCAATGGTTAAAGAGATCCACCTTCTTCACCTCAAAAACACACCTATTTTCGAGCAACTAAAGATCGAAGAAGCCCTCCTCCGTTTGAATGAAGACAATTGGTGTATCTTGAATGAAGGCTCTTCTCCTTCTATCGTGATGGGCATTTCTGGAAAGCCTGAGCAGCTGATTAACTTGAAGAAAATAGAGACTGCTCCTGTCCCTGTAATTAAGCGTTTTAGTGGAGGAGGAACGGTCATTGTGGATGAAGACACGCTCTTTGTCTCCTTTATTTTTCAAAAAAGCGCTCACGATTTTCCCTGTTACCCCGAACCCATCCTCCGCTGGTCTGAGCAGTTTTATCAACAAGCTTTATCCATCCCTGGATTCCATTTGCGGGAAAATGACTATGTCATTGGGAACCATAAATGTGGGGGGAATGCACAATATATAAAAAAACACCGGTTTGTCCATCATACAACCTTCCTATGGGATTATAAGGAAAAACATATGGAGTACCTTCTGTACCCCCCTAAAACACCTAGCTACCGAGAAGCGCGTGCACACACCGACTTTCTCTGCCCTTTAAAGAACTATCTTGACTCCCAAAACCACTTCATTGCATCAATTAAAAAGACACTCGCCTCTCATTATAAGATGGTGGAAACCCTTTTAGAAAATGTCACTCCCCTTCTAAAAAAACCTCATAGACAAGCCACAGAAAACTTTTTGGTTCCCTATTAATTTCTTATTATGCTAGACTGTTAAGCGCAGTCTCGAAAACGGAGGGAAACGATGACAGCAACATCTTATGGTGTCATGCGGCTGTATCAATTCCCAAATCAAAAAAATTCTTTATGAACATGCGAGGCCGCATGTAAAAAAATTACTTGTATCTTAATCCTGGAGGGAGAGGTTTAAGTTTTAAAAAAACAACATAAGATAAATTTTGAGGGGGTCCTCTCGCGATAGTGCCCTTCCCCCAAATCTTACTTCCGAGAGGCCTCCCTCTTTTCTACCCAACAATCAAAGCTAGAAAAGATCTACCGAAATGAAAAGAGCCCTGATGCGATAAGGAATAGAGCGGGCTTATTCAACCTGTTTCAACAGGTGGGTCCGTTACCTAAGGGTTGCAAATTCCAAAATTCTATTTGCAAAGCCTTAGCGTTTTGGTCCCCTAACAAAGCTTGTAGTTGATGAGCGTATGCCTCTATTTTTAGCCTTATCTACAGGGCTCTCCCTCATTATAACACATGCATCATTTTCTGATACCCCCTTCATTGGGGTTTAAGTGATTGTATTGAATAGAGTCCTTTGAAATAATGGGATTATGCTACACCGTATCATCTATATTGTTATTCTTGGGGGTGCATTAATTGGGCTTACCCTCCAAATTCCGGAAAGCTCATCTCTTCCAAATCCTCATCAAGCCGAAGCAAAAACCCTTTTCGAAAAGGTCCCTTATTCAAAATATAGAAATCGTCTAGAACACCTTGTTCGACTCATAGATCGCATTGAGGAAATAGAAGCTCGAAACACTCTTTTTTTTGAGGTGTGTCGTATGACTCGCTATTTTCTCGATATCCCAGGGTTTCATACACGCTCTTTTTTAGAGAGGCAAACCACCCTTCTTACCCAAGCAACCAGAAGTGCTCTTTACTTAGAAAAAACTTTTCAAAATAAAATGGATGGAAAGCGGGTTTTTTCTGTAGGTCCTTACGGATATATTAAAGAGCGTCCTCTTCCTCTCCATGAGGTAATCTGCTCTGACCTCAGCGTTCTTTTCGATTGCATGGATTACATAGCCCCCACATGTGAAACCTTTTTTAATGGAAAGCCTATGGTTTATCAACCCAGAATTGAAGCTAAAGTACATAATCATCTATTTCAGTTCAGCAAAAGATTCTCAAGTCGATCCAAGCAAATAGATCTCTTGGTATTTTGGAAGTTTAATCTTTTTATGATCCTTCTAGGACACTCTGACTTGGTTCCTTTTAATATACCGATCACCAAGCGTAAAATTCCTGTAAGCTGGGATAATGAATATACATTCCTTACAAATCTTCATGTAAAAGCAGAAAAAAAACGTCCACAATTTCTCTATCAGCTTCCTTTTGTTAATGTTTTGCTAGATTATCCTCAGGCGTACCATAAGCTTTCAAAGGGAGAACTCTCACGCGTGAAACGGATCATGCAAAAATGGAAAGCCCTCCAAAATAACATCACCCTTTATATGGAACATCCCTATACAAAACACCGCTTGACCTCTTTACAATCACACGTTCTACAGGATCGCTTAACTCTCCTGACTGATGAAGCTCTTCTCAAGGATGATCCCATCTTAAGAAACTATATCAAGCACCAGTTTCCAGATATTTTCTGTGGCACAGAAGAAGCCTGCTTACTGGTTGAAAAAATCCTTCACGAGCCCGTCACCCCCATGTCTGCAACTTACTTTATTTATGGATGTAGAAACTGGCCTGCATTTATGAAAGGAGAAGATCAAGAAGTGTTCAATAAGTGGATTGAAAAAAACCACTTAAAACACTAAAATTTTAATGATTTTTTAAGAGGACCTTTCGATGAAAAAATTGCTCACTCTATTTCTTTCCCCCCTATTTCTTTTCGCAATCGATCCTACACCCCTTCTCGATAAACTTTCAAAAGATGTCGATTGGGCCTATCAAGACATTTTGATTAATGGAGAGACCATTCATCAAGGATGGATGTGCCCTGAGCGCTATGCTGTGATTAAACCCATTTTAGATCTTTATGAGCGTCCGATTAAAATTTTAGACATTGGGGCAAATAATGGCTATTTTTCTATCCGCGCAGCAATGGAATATGGTGCCACTTGTGTCATGGCAGATGTGACATTAAGACTCAAAAGAATCTGTGAGTATAATACCAACGTTCCTAATCTTATTTATCTTAAAAAACGCTTATCCTCTGAGGATCTCCGTCTACTAAAAGAGAGTGAGCACTTTGACGTCATCTTAGTTTTCAATGTCCTCCATCACATTGCACCCCCTGACAACTGGAAGTCTTTTCTGAATGAACTCTTTGAATTGGGAGATAACCTGATCATTGAAACCCCTCCAGCTTCTGATTCAGAGCTTACTAAAAGCTCCATTGTCCCCTTGATTAACCAGCATCTCCAAAACCTTCCCCATGCGCAAAAAATTGGAACCTTTCCCCGTTTTAAGTTTGATGATTCTTTTCCCGCTGTCGACCCAGACCGTTTAGATCTCATGTTATGGCTTTCATTCAAGCCCAAAGAGGACTATCCAAACACTTATAAAGAACCCATTGAAACAGGCATTAGACTCTCAGTATTTAATGAACTGCATGGCCGTTATCCCACAAAAAAACAGGTAAAACAGGCGAAGCGGTCTCTCCCTTTTTTCAAGCGTTTCTTATCTGATAAGATCCTTGTTCAAGGAACAATTCTCCATTAGTCCTGATCGGGGATATTAAAAATGTCTTTAAGGGCTTGCTTGCTGACTTCACGCACCATGACAGCAATCGACTCTGTAAGAGGGATCTCTTTTGGACAAACCTGAACACAATTCTGAGCATTCCCGCAATCGCTAATCCCTCCCTGTTCCATGAGAACATGAAGGCGCTGGGCTTTTTCCATTTCTCCCGTTGGATTGAGATTGAAAAGACGCGCTTGAGAGATAGGAGACGGCCCCATGAACTGAGATCTTTGGTTAACTTGTGGACACCCTTCAGAGCAACAACCACAGGTCATACACGTTGAAAGAACATACATGGCCTCTTGTTTTGCTGGGCTGATTTTAGGCCCAAACCCTTTGATAAAGGACCCATCAGTTGAAACCCACCCGTGAACTCTTCCTAAATTTTTAAACATAGATGCCCGATTCACAACTAAATCGCGAACAAGGGGAAATTTTGTAAAGGGAGCCAAAGTAATGGTATTCCCCCCCGTCTTCTTTAGAATGGGCTCCACAATAGCCGTGCAGGCTTGACGGGGACGTCCATTAATGAGCATAGAACAAGAACCACAAACCTCTTCCAAACATCCCTGCTCCCAATTGACAGGAGCCACTTTCTCCCCATCGCGATTGACAGGATTTTTTTGGATTTCCATCAGAGCTGAGATGACATTAATGTAGGGAAAAAGTTCTATTTCAAACTCTTCCCAATACTGATGGTCTGGTTCTCCCCTGTAGATTTTTAATATAAATGTTTTTGCCATGCCTCTAAATCGGAAGTTGGATGTTTTTCGGAATATTTTCTAAATGGGGTATGACCCGCTTTGCCTTCACATAATCTCTTTTTATCGGCTTTAGATAAGGCATGTCAACTCCTTCATAAGAAATTTCTGGTTCATCTTTATGAGGATCATATGAAGCGATCGTGGACTTTAACCAATTTTCATCATCGCGCTCAGGAAACTCTGGCTTGAAATGGGATCCTCGGAACTCGTCACGCAGAAGAGCTCCTTTCGTAATGATGAGAGCAAGCTCCAGCATGTACTTAAACTGATTAGCAAAGATATAAGTTTGGTTGAGAAGAGATCCCTTATCATCGAGAGAAATCTTTTGGTAACGTTCCCGAATCTCTTTGATCTTATCCAGCGTCGTCTTTAAGTCTTTGTTATTCCGCTTTACAGTTACATGGCGCACCATATAATGGGCCAATTCTTCATGTAGCTTATGGACATTTTCATTCCCTTGTCGACTCAGAAGGTCTTGCTTAAAGTCTTCTTCCTGTTTGAAAGCATTTGTAAAGCAAGACTCAGCAACATCTTCATAAGAGTGCGAAAGATTCTCCAGATACCGAGGGACTTCAACACCACAAATGAGCCCTCCAAAAATGCAAGAAAGAAGGGAATTGGCTCCTAAACGGTTAGCTCCATGATATTGATATTCTGCCTCACCAGCTACAAAACATCCCGTAAGATTACTCATCTGGCGGTAACGGTCGAATCGATCCACAGCATCGGCTGCAGGCCAATCTACCCACGCCCCCCCCATCGAGTAATGGACAGCCGGAGCAATGCGCATCGGAACTTGGCGCGGATTTTCCCCAGTAAACCGTTGATAGATATGGAGAACTGACTCCAGTTTATGCACGGTTTCTTCTGGAAGATGGGTCACATCTAAATAAACCTCATCTCTTCCCTCCACTCCTAAACCTAACTCGATAACGCGCAGAATTTCTCGCGCTCCAATATCTCGAGGAACTAGATTGCCAAATGCTGGATATAATTCTTCTAAGAAATACCAAGGTTTCCCTGTTTCTCCACAGGGAATTGTCCTCCCATCAGGTGTTTCGATGGATTTAGAAGCATCTCCATAAACCCAAACACGCCCCCCTTCACCGCGAATCGATTCTGACATCAACCGGAGTTTATCACTTCCCGGAATGGCTGTGGGATGAATCTGAATAAATTCCCCGTTTCCATAATGCATCCCTTGCATGTAAAGCCGACCATTTGCAGCTCCCGTACAGAATGTAGAATTTGTGGATCTTTTAAAGATGAGACCTGGTCCCCCAGTAGCTATGATAACAGCGTCTGCTTTAAGAATATCGAGCTTGAGGGTAAAGAGATCCATGAGGATAATCCCCCGAGCAATCCCCTGCTCATCTTGAATGAGTCGCATAAACTCATGATGCTCAAATTTCTCTACTTGCCCTTTCACCTCAAAGCGACGTACCTGTTCATCCAAGGAGTAGAGAAGTTGCTGCCCCGTTGAAGCCCCACAAAAAGCGGTCCGATTATAAAGAGTTCCGCCGAAACGGCGAAAATTGATATTCCCTTCTGGAGTGCGATTGAACGTACATCCAAAACGGTCCATCATTTGAATGATTTGGGGTCCACAAAGACACATCTCTAAAATCGGCGGCTGGTGCCCGAGGAAATCTCCCCCTTTAATCGTGTCGTATGTATGGATGAGAGGAGAGTCATCTTCCCCTTTGATATTCACTGCAGCATTGATTCCCCCCTGAGCACAAACAGAATGGGAACGTTTAACCTGGGTCACAGAAATAATTTTGACATGACACCCATTTTCTGCTAAGCGCATTGCAGCCGCAAGACCAGCTAGCCCTCCACCTACAATAATAACTTCTTTTTTACGGGTCATATTAATTCCTTAAATTAATGAAGTAGGTACCCCATATCGAGGCCAAACCTAAAAAACCTACAAGTAGCATGATTCCAACACAGTAGTTGACTGCTTTGGATTGTGAACGCATCTTGAGAACAATTCCCCAACTAATCATAAAAGTCCAAAGCCCATTAAACCCATGAAAAACGGCGGCTAAGACAAAAATAGTGTAAAGGATCGCTGTAAAGACGTTCTTAAAAGAATCTCGAACAACTAAAAGGGTGGCTGTTCCAAAGTCAGGAGCCTCCGCAATAACTTGCCCTGGAGAAAGAGTCCGTTTTTCCATTCCCATTAAATAGGCTTTTTGATCTTCCCAATTTTGATACTGACTCATTAACCCCGCAACACTTTCATTATAACCAAGGGCAGGAGTCTCTTGAATAGCCTTAGCATCATGAACCACACTTGTCATATAAAGAGATTGCGTCTCCACAAGCTCTTTCAGAGCATCAATCCCATTTTGATCATAGAGTTTCACACCCAGCCGATCGGCAACGGTATAAAGTCCTCCATCCATACTGATCCTGACAAAATAGTTAGATTTCTGTCCTTGATCTACCGCAATGGGATACATATAAAATCGCATAAAGGCAACATGGGCAATGATTCCAACCAGTAAAATCCACGATGTGATCCTTTGCCAAGAATAGGCATGGTTGCGCGGATAGGTTTTGAGTGTTGGATGATTGCCTGATTTAGGAAATGCGTTCATACGCGAAGTCATGAGGACATGAATCCCCCAAACCATATGTAAAAGAATCGGAACTCCTAATAAAACAATCTCAATAACGGGAAGGTAGGGTAAATGTTTGAGAAAATTCACCGCACGAATAAACCCTTCCCCATTCTGCCCCAGGAGAAGCGCTGCTTGCGAATTGGTTAACAGATGTTCAATCAAAAAGATCACAATCCATAGACCAAATAGTGAATGGAGTCTGCGCCAAACAAAACTCCGTGGCAATGTCTCAACTTTTACACTCATACCCAACTCTCAATACGTCATTTCGTCATTAAACCCATAAAGAGAAATTTGAAAAAGAAAAAAATGACTTTTTTCCTTGTTTGAATTCGACTATCTTCGCTATTGACTCAACTTTTAAAAAAGGAACAGTTAAAACATGAAAAGAATTACACACTTTCTACTGATTTCATGCCTATTTCTAAGCACTATTATTATTTTTGCTAATCAAGAAGATGAAGATTATGTATCCAGTTTTGTCCCTTGCGAAAAAACGTATATTTTGTCGGAACAGATTCACGTTTCCGACGATGGGATCTTCATTTTACTGAAAGGGGTTTGGTACCAAACACGTGGCATCCAATTTGATGGTCGAGGACTTTTTTTTGATACCATTTACCCAGATAATACCACCTGGATCTGTCCTGTGTGTGGCCAGCCCAATGGACCTCACAGTTTTACTTGCAGCCATTGCGGAGCCGAAAGACCTCGATTTTATTGAGCCTGAAAATGGATAGTAAAAAAATATTTCAGCGGATGAGCAAGAATAGAGAAAATGAAGTGGATCATTAGTATTATTTTTTTCCCTTTTGCTTTGTTTGCATCCTTTGATGTCTCTAAAGTTCTTAAGGAGATTCCCCCTATGGAACAGAAATACATCGAAACTTTTTTTAGACATATTACCATTCAGGAGAGCTGTGGATTCACCTTATTCGGGGAAAAACCCCTATCTTTAGGAGGGTTTTGGGAACTCAATGATTTCCATTTCAGCCATGAAGTCTTAGATCCCATTGGATTTATCCTTGAAACATGCAGTTATACAAATAACCTTATCCAAAAAGGATGGAAAGCTTGGAATCAATACCGCCACCTTTTCCCAGAGAATAATTTCCTTGTTTTTGACTCGAAATTTAATTTTTCAAAAAACTATCACTTGATTGTTTTCATCAACAAAAATAGGTTCACTCAAGTGTTCAATGAGAATGTCGAAACCTTTCAAGAAATCCTTGGAAGGGATATCACAGCAGAAAAACTCATTCAGAGATTTCAAAATGAAAAAGAAAACTTTTATGCTGTTTTAAAAGATCATCATGCTCTTTTAGGACTTTTACTGGGATATGGAAAAGAAAATGCGTTCCTATTTCAGCGTCGTTCAGAAATTGATGATAAATTCTACACTCCCCATATGTTCACTCTAAAAAAACGGAGTAAAATTCCCTCCAGCAATTTTTCCCACATCGCCCAAGAAATTTTTTATCTAAGGAAAAAGCTAAGCTTCTTTCCCCGAAATGGACAGTTCCTTCCCTCTGTGAATGCATTAGGTTTACGTTTACCAGGTTTCATCGCAAATTTCGATCTAGAGGAAACCCTAAATCTCGAAAAACAGTTCTACCAAGAAACGCTTCATATTGTTAGACAATACCGAAATAAAAATTTTCTCGAAGTCACTTTATATCAATATATAAATAGTAAATGACATATACTGTGCCCATGATTAACCCCATTGATAAAGCAAGAGAACTATTTCAAGCTGTTGAACCTGAAGATTTTTCCGTAAAGGTTTTAGCATTAATCCCTGTTATCTGTAACCTCTTTTTAGAAGTCAAAAAAAATCAACTTCACGCTGAGGGGAAATACAAAGAACTCAAAGAGATTGCGTGCATTGTGAAAAACTGGAGAGTGGGGCAGTTGATCCTCATCCCTTATATTGCAAAACAATTAGAAACAATGACCTTTAAAGGGCGATTTTGCGTTTTAGGAACCCTCACCGTTTTTGCAGTGATTCACGATGCCCATCTGGATGGGGTCATGGAGTTAGCTGAAAAAAATCTCTAGCATTTTTCTGGGTAATCTTTGCAACTTCTTCAAGAGAAATCCCTTTGACATTTGCAATAGTCTGAGCCGTCTCACGAATAAAACTGGGCTCATTAGGTTTCCCACGACGGGACTGGGGAGCAAGATAGGGTGTATCGGTCTCAATGACAATATGATTAAGGGGAATTTCCTTAATAACACCGCGTAAGGCTTCTGATTTCTTAAATGTAACAATTCCACTAAAGGAAATGAGCCAACCTTTCTCTACCCCTTTTTCCGCCTCTTCTAAAGTTCCCGTAAAACAATGTAAAACGGCTTTACCTTTCGGAAATTCTTTTTCAGCAATCTCAAACAAATCCTTAAAGGCATCTCGGCAGTGAATCACAACAGGCAACCTGCATTTAAGCGCTAGAGAAAAATACCGAGCTAAAAATTCCTGCTGCAACTTTTTGGGAGAGTGTGCGTAGTAATAATCTAACCCTGTCTCTCCAATAGCAACAAGTTTTCCTTCTAAAGCCACTTTCTCAAAGAGGGGAAAATAGAGGCCACCCTCCTTTTCCACATCATGGGGGGTGGTTGCCCCTACATTATAGACCCACTGACATCTTTCAGCGAGTTCAATCCCTCTTTCCAA
>JAKQGT010000007.1 GCA_029556005.1 Chlamydiota bacterium
TAAATAACTTACATATTATCTCTCTTTTGAATGGCAATGGTCATAACCATAGATATCTAGACCAGGCAAAGTCTCTAATTGATCAGATTAAAACTGAAATTAAAAAGGGACGATACGATGGGCTAATTGGGGCTGAACCTACAAGAAAAGTACTAGAAAAGGGAGTAAAGACTGGTGGTACTATCGGTGTGTATACCGGAACAGCAGTAGGTGGGTTACTGTTTTTGGGCGGTCTTTTTAGTGCTCCTTTCTTGCCTCTATTGGGCGCTGCCTTTGGCGCTGGACTTCTCTCAGGAACTCTTGTTGGTAGTGCCTCGGGAATTTTTACGGGAATAACTAGTTTGTTTGATAAATCGGTCTTCTTTGATCCAGAAAAATTGTCTCAAATTCGGGATCAAATTGAGCAGAGAGTAAACTATCTTGAAGATGTAATTGAAACAAATAGAAATACAAAAGTACTAAGCAAGAGTAAGCTTTAAAAATGGTAGAGATGAACAAACGAGTGATAAGACGATTTTAAGCATCTAAAAATCAGTTGTTTTCTAAAAGATAAGATTTAATATTCGACGTGTAGGGTTTTCCTGGCATTCATACAAAATTTGTTTTTTTGTTTTTCATTAAGGAAAGGGCCAAAGGGCCCTTTTCAAAAGAAAGAGAAAATCTGAGTTAATAAGAAAAATCCAAAGCGCGCATTACTTAGCGGAGCTTTGGGATTCTCTCTCTTTGATGTAATCTAAAAGGTCTTTTTTGCTGGGCTTTGAACGCAAGAGTTCGAGCGCTTCATCGTTGCTGCTTAAATGGGCAAGTTTTGCAAGGAGATGGAGATGCCTTTTGTCATCACAAGCGAATAAGAAAAATAGAGTGTGCACGGGATTGTCATCTAGAGCCCCCCATTCAATAGGCTTTTTTGGGAAAACAACAACAATGACATCTGTGGGCCCTTTTAGAAGAAAGTCACGGGTGTGAGGGACTGCAATCCCGTTATTGAGAGCGGTGGGCATGAGTTTTTCGCGATCCATGAGGAGTTCTGAAATAACTGCGGGATCTAGTCCTAAATCTTCAGAAACCGCTTCCATGGTTTCTCGGATAATAGCTTCTTTGGAATTCGCATGGAGGTTACTAAATACACCCCCACGGTGCACGGCACGGTAGAGACTAAACTGCTGCATCCCTTTCTTCCCTTCCTGTTCTTCATTTTTCTTTTGGTCTTTTGCAGGATAGATTTGCACTTCTTCAGAAGGAAGGAAGTTTTCGCTTTCTTTTTTCAAACGACAACTCATCATCCAATTTTCGATTTCAATGCGACTGAAGCGATACTGGTGATGGAGGCGATAAGCAGGAATTTTCCCCTCGCTAAGCCACCGTCTAATCGTTGTTTCAGAGACATTGAGTAATTCAGCCACATCTTTGATTTTAAGATCCATGTATCCACCTCTTTGACCCAAGCCTAGGTCTTAATCGAAACTTTAAGTAAACTCTGTTTGCAGTATATTGTCAAAACTATAACACTTGCGACTTTCCTGCAAGTTAGTGCTCATTACTTTTGCTTAACTTTAGCTACAAAGGACTGATTATGAAAAGAATCCCTAAATGACAAAAAATGATAAAAGATAGAAGGTTTTAAGAACCTATCCCACTAATCCATTTGCGGGGATTTTTTAGATTTTTCTTGAAGATTTTTTTCATTCATTTTGAGGACATTGTCCAAGAGACAAGGACTCAAAATGAATGAAAAAAATCGGCAGAAAAGGCAAAAAATACCGGAAATGGATTAGTGGGATAGGTTTAAGAACGTTCAAACAACCCGACAACCTGTTCTCGAGACTCTGCATTTAAAATATTTTTGCGACGGTCTTCATCTTTAATGGCTTTGGTCAAATCTGATAGGATTTTCAGATACTCATTTTGCTTATTATCAGGACCTCCGATCATAAAAATCAGTCTTACAGGAGGGGCTTTGTCTAGAGCATCCCATTTGATCCCTTCTTTTCCTTTTTGGACTCCAATCGCAAGAAAAAAGTGGTTAAAATCTTTCAATTTCGCATGGGGAATCGCAACGCCCATTCCCACTCCTGTAGAAGCGACCTGCTCTCTTTTTACGATCGCATCATAAAATCGATCGCGATCTTGAATTTCACCGGTATCTCCTAAAGCATCAACGAGCTGATGGAGGGCTTCATCACGACTACTTGCATCCAAGAAACAAACAACTCCATCTTGGATAAATTCTGAAAGGGTCACGTTTTCTCCTTTTTTAAAGAGATGATTAATGCGTTCCAGTATGGCCAAAACCGCCTGAGCCTCTTGTTGTGGTTGCTAATGTTGCGCTTTCACAAAAAATTGCACGATAAACAGGGGAAAAAACAAGCTGCGCAATACGCATGTTGGGAGTTACAGTAAAAGGATTTTTTCCATGATTGATCAGAATAATTCCAATTTCCCCACGATAATCGGAATCAATGGTTCCTGGAGCATTGAGAACAGTTATACTTGATTTTAGTGCTAAACCACTGCGGGGACGGACTTGTATTTCATACCCTTCAGGAATCTCTAATCTAAGGCCTGTTGGGATGAGCTTTGTTTCACCTGGCTGAAGGATCACCTCTTTGGGGATGTAGGCACGTACATCTGCCCCTGCAGCTTCTTCAGAAGCATAGACAGGAAGCTGGGCTCCCTCTTCTAAACGTGTTGGAATCTCTTGCTTTTTCATTTTGCTATTTCAATGGCGTTCTTTTCACGCTCTTTCTGGGATAAAGCAATTAAATCATCAAGTTTTTCACGCTGCCCTTGCTTCTCATTTTGAGAAGTTAAGGGTTTGTTTCCAGCTAAAAACTTAATAAAAAAAGCGAGCTTTTCTTTCAGCTCACTCCGTTTCACAATACAATCAATCATCCCTTTTTCCAACAAAAACTCAGATTTTTGTGCGGAATCGGGAAGTTTCTGCCGAATGGTTTGTTCCACTACACGGGGACCTGCAAAACCGATGAGAGCATCGGGTTCAGCGATGATAATATCCCCAAGGGAAGCAAAAGAGGCTGTCACGCCACCTGTAGTGGGATTTGCAAGAATGGAAATATAGGGAATCCCTGCATTGTGCAATTTGGCTAGAGCGGCAGAAGTTTTAGCCATCTGCATGAGAGAGTATACAGACTCTTGCATCCGCGCTCCTCCCGAAGAGGAAACAAGGACAAGAGGAATTTTCTTTTTAAGGGCATGCTCGATGAGGAGCGTGATGCGCTCTCCGACAACAGAGCCCATAGAACCTCCCATAAATCCAAAGTCAAGAGCACCTAAAGCGGTTTCTTGCCCTCCGATTTTACAGGTCCCTGTCATGATGGCTTCATTACGTCCCATCTTCTTTATAGCTTTCTCTAGTCGAGCTTTATAGGCTTCAGAATCGACAAAGTTTAAAGGATCGGAAGGGTGAATTTCTGAAAAAAGCTCTTGGAAAGTGTTGGGATCTGCTAAAAGATCGATCCTTTGCGAGGCAGAGAGACGATAGTGGTGATCACACTTAGGACAACAATTGTGATTTTCTTGAAGCTCGTTGGCATGAATCATTTCTTCGCACTTCGTGCACTTGACCCAGCCACTGAATCCATCTTTTTTGGTCGATTCGACCTTAATCTTTGGCTTATGCCTAGTAAAGAGCCCTAAAAATCCCATTTACAGTTCCACCATTATTGGAATACCTCAAAGATTAGCAAACCGGCACAAAGAAGACAACTCCCAACGCGTTTTTAGTAAAAAGAAAATTTTAATTTATGCTCTGTTATCGGACCTATCGGTGTTAACTTCTTGTGTTTAGGAAGGGTGCCAAAAATTTCAATAAAAGCATCCACAGTGGAAGGGCTGGTAAATATTATTTCGTCAAAAGCTCCTAAATCGGGCTTCACAGCCGGCACTTTGGTCTTGGTATCATAAAGGGGGCAGAGTTGGTGGCGCACCCTTCTGAGCAAAAGGGTATGGGCAAGGGCGGGGCGGGCTCGTGAGGACTGGGGAAGAAAGAGATAGGCCCTATCTAAATCCTCCTGGGCAAGTAAATGAATCACCCCTTCTTGCGTTTCCTCTGCAGCGACAAGGGGAGCTTGTTCCCCTTTTTCCAAAAACTTTTCAGCTGTCGCTTTACCAACACATAAGATTTTTTTCCCTGCGATACTTTTAAAACCATAATATTTTAGGCACTCGAAAAAAATTTCAACACAACTCTTACTCGTAAAAATGAGATGGGTATATAAAGGAATATCTGCAAAAGCACTGGCAATCTCAGGGGAATCAAAAGAGCGAGGGACAATTTCTATTAAGGGAATATGGGTCCCTTCATCCCGATTTAGGGAACTTAGCCCCACATTAAGAACCCTCTGTTTACGCGTATCTAAAGGGGCAAAGAGGTGTTCCATTTCTGAGTCCCCTTCTCTAGCTACAATGGCAAGCTTCCCTTGA
>JAKQGT010000021.1 GCA_029556005.1 Chlamydiota bacterium
ATCCTTCTGTATGATGTGCCCGCACAGTCCCAGAAACCTGAGTCACCCCTTTTTCAGCACACAGGAGCACTTTTCCGTCTTCGAACTTGACCCCTGTTGCTTGGATCACCCCTTGCTGGTTTAAAGCCAGAGCATAGGCATTATCACCTGCTGCTTTAATAATTGTTTGAATCCCTTCTATCGTTCCTTCATTACTAACCGATCCAATACTTCCTGGACGGATAAAGATCTGTTCCGGAGTGTCTTCTTTTAACAAAATTTCTGTGGCCCCACCGACATAAACCGCTCCATTTTCCGCTTTAAGAGTTCCCTGATTCTCAACCCTTTGTGCTAAAACAAAAAGATCTCCAGCATGAGTCTCTATTCTTCCTAAATTAACGATACTTGCTGATGAGCTCCCTGAAAATATTAGGGGCTGTTCAGCTAAAAACTGATGATCTTCGATCTCTAAAGTAGACGCAATAAAGCCTGCGGTATCAATCCGTCCTTCAGGGCCAATTACAATCCCATTTTTATTGAGAAGATAAATTTTTCCATTACTAGATAAAGTCCCATAAATCTCCGAAGGCTTTTGCCCCATCACACGATTTAAGATCGCTGCTTTTTTAGACGGTTGACTGAAATGAACCTTTTCTCCTTGATTAATAGAAAACTCTTCCCATTGAATGATGGCTTTGTCCGTCTGTTGGTGGATTGTAGTTGTCGTATTTTGCGAAGAAACACTCACTTCACCAGAAACAACCTCATGCTTTTTGGGCTTAGCAAGTAGTGTTGTTACCGGGAGCAAAAATAATAAAACATACAGACAAAAGCGAGCAATCATGCAAAAAACTTTTTTATTTTGATTTTAGCGAAAGGCTCTATTTTGTCTATTCTTAAGAGCGCTATAAAAGAACCCCTATCATGAATTTAAAGAGATTAGGTATTTTCGCACATAGTTGCGGTGCTTAGAGAGATATTCTGAAATGATTGAGTTTAAAACAGATCCTGTGTCTTGGGGTCCATAGAGGGAAGAATTAGCGACTTTCTGAATAATTCTTGAAATCTCTACAGCAATATCCAGCTGCTTTTTGTTTGAATAACTTTTAGGATCTGAAAGATAGGGATTAACTACCCTTAAAACAACCTTACTTCCGATCAATTGCTCCACAATATCTCGAGGAAACTTCTTGATTAAGAGTTGATATTCATCGACAAGAACATCTGCGACCGAATCGGTCATTTTCAAGGCATATACACTATTAAGCGTATCTCTCATAAGACTTTGAAATCTTCCCTTTTTAAAGAGAGCCTCTCTCCCCTCTTTCTCTAATGTGGAACCTAAAGATTTACTCTCCTTCTGCATTTTCTCAAGGATCTCCAAAAGCTGCTCCCCAAGCTCCTGTTCAAAAAAGGCTGAGCAGAGCTTTGAGGCAAAGGTATTCCCTCGAAAATCATTAGCCACTGTAATTTGGCTACATTCCTGATGGATGACCTGTTTGAGAATCTCTCTGCAATTTGCTCTCTCTAAGGTCATTTCAATAAAAATCGACTGAGACGTAGCACACTTATAGTAATTCGACATGAGAAAATATAACTCCTTTTCGAGAAGGAATTTTGCTAGTATTTTTTCATAAATCTCAGAGGGTTCATCACCTCTTTGATGCAGAATCGCAACGACTATTTCCTCAGAGCATCGCTCTTTTACAAGCATCTCCTCAATAAATGTAAAGTCTTTACCCTCTTCTTTAATGATCACAGGCACTAAATCAAAACTCACCGACGCTGATCTGACTTCTAAAGGCTCTGTAAAGAGGAAACAAGGCGTCCTCTTATGGATTTTTTCTCTCCATCCAGATCAAGAAGGGGTTGGGTTTTTGAAACAAAATATCTTTTTTGCGGGCCCGATTCACCAGAAGGAAGTGAGGAATGATCCTTATGACGAAACGATTCAAGAGCAGCCATTACTATTCCTCCATTTTTGAGAAAAGGATAAATCTCACCTCCCATTGACTGCAAGCACAACAAAAAAATTGCCCTCCTTGCATAAAATTCAAAGTAAGTACAAAATATTTTAAGATTGTTAACAAAAACTTTCACTAGAGGAGGAAAATCATGGCTGTCATGCTATCGCCCAGAACCAATAAAAACCAAGATCCTCAATCGGTTAAGTTGTTCAGCTCAAACATAAATGGTGAGGATCTATCTCAAATTAATGTTATTTACTATGAAACAGTTACATCTGAAAACACCACTCAACTCGTTCAAAAAGATCACACCATTGAGATGATAAATATGGATGGGGAAGAGCTACTTCTTGAAAAGCTAATGCCCACCCAACAAGCCCATGAACTCATCAAAAAATGGATTAAGCTCATCAGCAGTTCGCACTATTCCTGGGTTTTCTCAGAGAAAACCGTCTATATTTGGTCTCAGGTAGAATAGTTCACCTCTTCTTCCGACATTCCATTTCTGATAGGCGTCCCTCCAGAGCCTCCAGTCTCCCTTCCATTTTTTCTTCAGATGCCTCAAGCCTATTCAGACGTTCTTCTATCGTTCTCGATTCTTCTTTTTTTTCTAATCCCATGAGCATAGCAACGGTTACTTCACCTGCAGTCAACGCCTCAATTTTTTGAGCAAGATCTAAAGAGGGTTTTCTTTCCCCTCTTATCAACTGGTATAAATATGAAGTCGAAATGGACAGGTCTCCAGCTACCTGTTTAACAGAGAGATTTTTTCTAAATAGATAATCTTTCATAGTTATACTTTATGTCATTAAGATTCTTAGATTTTAAGTAATAGCGTGAATTTAATGATTGCATAATGATTATGCACTCTGCGCACTTAGAATCTAAAAACCGATGCAAAGATAATCAAAAAATGAAGTGTTTGTCAATTACGATCAATTTTCTAATCTTTTTATTTACTTTTGTTTATGTTTTTGCGATGTAAAGAATATGGATAAACGAATATTATCATTTGATGGGGGGGGAATCCGGGGTGTCATCTCAGCAGCCTTTCTCAAAGCGTTAGAGAAGGATACAACCGTTCCCATTAGCCAAAATGCAGAAATCCTTGCAGGAACATCAACTGGTTCCATTATTGCTTCAGCCCTTGCCGTTGGAATGACACCTCAAGATATTCTAGAATTTTACTCTTCCATGAGCACTGAGATTTTTAAACCCAAACACACACTAGATAGCTTTTTAGATTTAACAGCTAAATATTCAGATGAAAATCTCTATAACGCCATTCAAAAAGCCTTTTCTTCAAAAAACATAGATCCTCAAATCCCTTTATCCCAACTCTCTAAGGAGATCGTCATCCCGACAGTTTGTCTCGATTGCCAAACCCTTAAAAGATGGCGGATGCAAATCCTCACTAATAATTCTGAAACTCCCCTGATCGATGCGATGATGGAATCAACAGCTGCCCCTACCTTCTTCCCCTCTTATAAAAATCGTATCGATGGAGGGATGGTGGCTAATGACCCTTCTGCAGTTGCGTATGCAATCTCGGGAGGAGCTAAAGCCCTCCTTTCTTTTGGAACGGGATATACCGATTACGATGTTTCCAAGGGGGAACATTGGGGGGCTCTGAGTTGGATTTGTGACCTAAACCCTCGCAGTAAAGCGAGTAAAACTCCCCTTTTGACCCTCCTGTTTGATGTCCAAGATCAGATGCCTGGACAACTTTGCCAGCTTTTAATGGGAAGCAAGTACTGCCGCGTCAATCTGGAGTTAACCCAGTCAGTTCAGCTTGATGAAACCTCTAAAATCCCCTCTCTTATCCAAGAAACGGAAAGCTATATTCGCCACCATGCTGCAGAATGGAAGGCCCTCTGCGCCTGGACAGAGAAACTGTTTAGCTAATCTGCAATTCGCGTTAGTTAATGTTAGCAGGGTCGAATCGAAAGCACAATTCTTCAGAGCGCTTTCCGATGCTATTTTCTAAGCGGTGATCGACAAGACTGATCGCAGCTTGATGGGTTGAAACCCCATTTTGCTGAGCAATTTCATAGATCGTGAGAAGCTGGTCATAGATTCCCTTTGTCATTGCGCGTGCTCTAGAAGCATTATACCCTTCTAGAGAAAGCTCATTGAGGACATTGATCAAGCCCCCTGCATTGATTACAAAATCGGGCGCATAAAGAATCCCTCTCTCTAAAAGCAAATCTGCATCAGAGCAATCCAAAAGCTGATTATTAGCAGCACCTGCAACAGCGCGGCAGTTAAGGCGAGGAATCGATTCTGGATTCAGGATTCCTCCCATTGCGCAAGGAACGAGAACGTCGCACTCAGCATAAAGAATTTCATTGGGACCTTGTATTTCTGCACCAAAAGCATGCGCATAACGCTCAGCAGCTTCTGCATTCACATCGCTGACAATAAGCTTGGCTCCCAACCAAAATAAACGCTCTGCTAAGCGCCAACCCACATTACCCACCCCCTGAATGGCTAGGGTTTTCCCTTCAACAGAATCAGTCCCATCCAGTTCTTGAAACACAGACTGAATCCCACGAAACGTTCCCCAGGCAGTAAAAGCAGCTGGGTTCCCACTCCCTCTGAGATTGTGGACACCACATCCATATTTGGTCGTTTTTAAGATTTCTTCAGTATCTTCCGGAGTACATCCTACATCTTCGGCACAAATATATTGCCCTTTCAATGTATTGACAGCTTCTCCAAAAGCTCTAAAAAGAGCGGGCGTTTTGGCTGTCTTAGGATCAGCGATGATGACGCTTTTAGCTCCCCCAAGACCTACTTGAGCCATCCCTGCTTTATAGGTCATCCCTTTAGAAAGTCTCAGGACATCTGTAAGCGCCTTGTCAAAAGAATCATAAGGAAAAATCCGTGTTCCCCCGAGTCCTGGACCGAGTTTTGTATTGTGAATGGCAATAATTGCCAAAAGACCCGAATCTTTTTCAGTGAATTTAATGACTTTCTCATAGCCAGAAACTTCTATCCGTTCTTCTCTTAAATCCATTGCGCGTACTCCTTATTAACCAAAGTAAGAATTTTAACATGATTTATCTATCAAATGCAACTCGAGATCCCTACAAAAAAAAATTTTCCAAAAATTTGAAGTTGATTGATTATAAAGAAAGGCCGCCTTTAGAAGCGGCCCCTCTTTATTGGATTGAGGTATGGATCTTAAAACCTTTATCCTCATGTCCCTTAGGAGACATTTTGGGATAGTTATTAAAAAATACAATGGGAGGTGGGGAGGGAATAGGCCCTAATCTTTCGATAAACACTGCACAAAAAGGTAACTCTGTTGTCACAAGAGTCCAAGTGGCGAAGTGGCTTTTGCCGTTAACGGCTTTCATTTTAAACCCCATTAATCGAACGTTAACAATAACTTTAAATTATTGAGTCAAATTTTTCAAGAAAAATATACCTATGGGATCGCAATTCCGATTGCAAGAAGACCTAAAATATAGGAGATAAACATGAATAGAAGGAGGGATGCAATGTTTTTTGCCTCTTTGAACTCACGCCAAATAAAGACTCCCCAAATTGCTGCAATGAGTGTTGCTCCCTGTCCAAAGGAGTAAGCAATAGCAGGACCAGCATGTGTGGATGCTACCACATTAAACATCATCCCCACACACCAAATAATCCCCCCTAAAACACCATAGAAATGTTGGGATTTTCTGCCACGAAAGTAGTCATGAGCGGTTAACTGCCCTCCCGTAATGGGTTTTTTCATGAAAAGAGTATTCACGACAAGATTGGCTAAAAATAGCCCCAACGAGAAGAGGAAAACAGCGCTATAGGGATTAAGGTGTCTCCCTCCAATCATGGATTCTGCGATTAAGGGATAAAAAAGACTCATTAACACACCACTGACTAATGAGAGCGTGATCCCTTTAGTTGTTAATTGAGATTTTGCGCAGGCTTTTCTATAGGCAATTCCATCTAGAATAATAGCTAGGAGAATGAGGAAGACTCCTATAAAAAGGAGGAAAGCATTCCCTTGCGGCGAAACAAAGTAGTTTAAAAGGGTACCAAGAACTAATGCCAACCCAATACCAATAGGAAACGCAACCGCCATCCCCGCAACGGTGATGGCAGCCACAAGGAGAATATTAGCCACATTAAAAATCATTCCACTAAACAGAGCTTTAAGAATATTACCCAGTGAAGCGTGAAAGAGATTCGAAAAAAAACCTACCCCCGAACTTCCCCAAGAACCCATCGTGAGAGCAAAAACCATACTCATGAGGAAAACACCGATAGCATAATCCCAATAATACAATTCAAAACGCCAGCTTTTATCTATCTTTGCGGTATTGGCCCAAGATCCCCAACAGAGCATGGTCACGAACATGAAGAGGAGTGCCCCAAAGTATGTCTCCGGAAGATATACCGAAAGGGTTTCAAAAATTGGATTTTCGGCTGCGCCAAAGCACCGCAATTCGTCGATCATAAATGACCCCATATTAATAATATGGGGTCATTTATGATCGGCAAATTTCGAAAGCTTTCGCGTTGCCTAAAACTAATTTTTGAAACCCTTTCGGTATTCATGCTATTTACTTTCGTTGTAGTTTGGTTTTAAGTGGGAAGAACGATTAAGAGTTTGTAAAAAAATATCATAGAATGCTTCTGCATTAATACCAGTAGCCACTTGAACAGAAGCTCCTGTTTTAGTCATCATGACACGCCCATATTCCGGCCCTTTCTTTAGATTGATTGTGAGCTTTAACTCACGGTAGGTTGCAATCTCTGGGTGGGTCATCACAACAGCTGCCAAGGGATCCCAAAAATAGGCAATCTTCCGCTCGGTATTCATGTAAGGTTTAAGGACTTCATAAACAAAATTACTAGAAGGTGTTTTACGCTCTTTTGAAAGACGTTTGAAAAAATCTGGCGTCACGGGAACATGCTGCGTTGCATCCAGGGGAATGAGCGTAATGGGGATACCGGAGTCAAAAACATCTTGCGCTGCTTTCGCATCGAGAAAAATATTATACTCCGCTACACGGTTACGAAAACCTTGCGGCCTCCCAACAATATTCCCAGGAACAAGAATGGCTCCCCCCATCATATAAACCCGCTCGATATTGTCTTTTATCTCTGGGGTATTGGAAAGGGCGATCGCGATATTAGTGAGCGGCCCAATTGCTAATAGCGTGATCTTGACAGGACTTTTCATGATGATATCGGTCATAAGCTCTGCAGAACGAAGGCGCACAGGAGATACAGGGTTTATGGGAAGCTTAACTCCCATAACATTATCCACGTCATTACGCCACTCTGTCGGAAAGTTTCCCGCAGGACTTAGGGATTTTTTGGCCCCATATGAGACAGGAATCCTAGGATGCCCCACAAGTTCCAGCAAGTTTGAAATGTTTCTAGCTCCATATTCCCATCTAGAAGCTCCATCTCCAACAGTAGTAATCGCATCGATATCTACACGGGGCGTGTTTAACAGGTAAAGGATAGCTATCATATCATCAACATCTGCATCACTATCGATAATAAGGGTCATGGGATGAGACAAATTAAAATCACTCTTGGCCTCACAAAAGGAATGAACGAGAAAAAGGGGAGCTAATATCAGTAAAATCTTACGCAGCATCGCTCTTCTAGACTTTTATCTTCTCTTAATAGTGATAAACGATACTTTAATGTTTTTGCAACAAAAAAAGTATTAGGATACGATCACGAATAAAGCTATCCCCTACTAGTGGATTTCATGGAACCAAAAATTCTCAACTATGGCTCGCTGAATATCGATCATGTGTATCGAGTCCCCCATTTTGTACAACCTGGCGAGACATTATCTACCCTTTCTTTAGAATATTTTGCCGGAGGGAAGGGGGCCAACCAGTCGGTGGCTCTTGCCAGAGGAGGCGCTCAGGTTTTTCATGCGGGAAAACTGGGCACTGATGGTGCCTGGTTAAAAGAGAAGCTTGAGCAAAATGGAGTCAACACGCAGTTTATTTTGGAGGGAACGCTTCCTAGTGGTCACGCGATTATTCAAGTCGACGCTCAGGGAGAAAATGCCATTTTTCTCTACGCCGGTGCTAATCATGAAATCGAACAAGAAGAAATCGTTTCCACCCTTTCCCGGTTTGAAAAAGGCGATTACCTTCTTTTGCAAAATGAAATCAACTTAGTTCCCGAGATTATTAGAGAAGGAGTTCAAAAAGAGCTCTATATTTGCTTTAACCCTGCCCCCATGACCTCCGCCGTTTTGGATTACCCTTTAGAGCTTTGCAACCTGCTCATTGTCAATGAAACAGAAGGAGGATTTCTGACTCAAAGTGCCTCCAATGAAAAGATCCTCAAAAAACTCACCTCTCGCTTCCCCCAAACAGCTGTTCTCTTGACTGTGGGTGCAGAAGGTGCTTATTATGTATCTAAAGGAAAAACCTTCTTTCAAGAAGCTGAAAACGTAAAAACCGTTGATACAACTGCTGCTGGAGATACCTTTACTGGATATTTCTTAGCCGCCCAACTTAAAAAAGCCTCTATTGAAGATGCTCTTCAAAGAGCTAGTCATGCAGCGGCTCTTTGTGTTTCTCAAAAAGGAGCTATGGACTCGATTCCCTATGGCATTTGAAATTATCAGTTACGCAATCATTGGAGTTCTTGCTGGTATTTTATCAGGACTCTTAGGAATTGGAGGAGGTATTGTGACCATCCCCTGTCTCCTTTTGGTCTTTGCCCATAGCGACATCCCCCCTCAGGCTTATATGCATCTTGCTATCGGAACCTCACTAGCAGCAATGGTCTTCACTACCCTATCTGGAAGCTATACCCATTATAAAAAAGAGGCGGTCCTCTTCGAGATCGTTAAGCCCATGGCACTAGGGGTTATTGTCGGATCCTTTTTAGGAGCCTTAATTACACGGATTCTCCCTAGCCATTTTCTGCAAATCTTCTTCGGCGCTTTCGAATGCGTATTAGGTATCCGTTTTCTCCTGCCTGAAAAACCGATCACAAAACATCATCCCCTTCCTAAATTTTGGGGATTAAGCACCATTGCATTAGGAGTCAGCATCTTTTCGACGATGATGGGGGTTGGTGGAGGACTGATCAACGTTCCCATTTTGTCTTACTTTCATGTACCAGTAAAAAAAGCGATTGGAACCTCATCTGCTCTTAGTTTTCTCATTTCTCTTTGTGGAGCGATTTCTTTTTTACTTTTAGGTGTCCATGCTTCAAAAGCCCCTGATAGTGTCGGCTTCCTTTATCTCCCTGCATTTATCATCATCAGTATTATTTCATTCTTTGTCGCTCCCTATGGGGCAAAATGGGCCCATTCTCTCCCCACCACAATCCTCAAAAAGGTCTTTGGCGGAATTCTTATCCTTGCCGGCTTGTCCATGATTCTAAACTGAATCAACTATATCCTGGAAATGGTGTTTGGGCCCGTGTCCCCGTGGGATTGATAGAGCCTCCAGTTTTCTTCTTGCCGTTTCAGCTCTTTTCCCAGATCTTCTTGAGAAAAGTCTGTTTTTTCTTGATTGAGAAGGGTGATTAAATGGCGTTTAAACGCTTCTGGGGAGGCTCCTTTTACCTTTTCAATAAAGGTGCGGATTTTTTTTTCTTCTTTGATATACCTTGAAAGCTTCCATTCAATCACTTGCTTCATCGCAAATTCATTGCGCAAGAAAAATTGTTTGTAAGACATCAGATGGAGATCTTGGCGTGAACAGCACGATTCTGCTTGCTTCACAATCTCACCAAGGTGTTTGTTATCGGAAGCAAGAATCTTCTTGGTAAAAAGCGAGCGGGATTTGATAGAATTCCCTTTTTGGATATGATCCAAAGCATGATTAAGTAGAAAGAAGTTGAGCCGCATATACCTCTGAGGAGTGTTTTTCTCACTTTTTTGCGGGGGTTCTTTTGAAGAAAATACCGAAGCGATTCGCTGAGCGAATTGTTTGAGTTTGGAGTCTTTGCTCATGGTGTTATATCATTGTCATTTTCAAAAATATTGGAAAAAAATTAACAAAATCTTAACATTAAATTCAAGAAAAAATTCATAGAGAGGCTACTATGAGCACCATTACCCTTAAAGGCAACGCGATTCGTATAAATGGAACTCTTCCTAAACTAGGAAGTGTCGCTCCCGATTTTGTCTTAGTTGATCAGGAGTTAAACAACCGGACGTTAAAGGATTTTCATGGGAAAAAGCTCTTGGCCATCGTTCCCAGTTTAGATACTTCGGTTTGCTTAACCTCTGCAAAGAAATTTAATGAAAAAATGAGCTCTCTCCCTCACGTAACCCTTCTGTATATTTCAGCAGACTTACCTTTTGCTCAAAAACGCGCTTGTGGAGCTGAAAACCTAAAAAGATCCAAATGCTCTCCATGATGCGAGATAAAAAATTTGCGATAGATTACGGCATCCTTATTGAAGACGGGCCACTAGCCGGGATCTGTGCACGCGCTATGGTAGGGCTCAACGAGAAAAATCAAGTGATTTACACAGAACTTGTTCCTGAAATCACGACAGAACCCGATTACGCGCGCGCTATAGCTGAATTAGTTTAAAATAGTAACGATTGGGCAGAAGATTTTCATTGAAAATGAAGCGCGGAGAGCGAAGCTGGCTTCGTGCAAGCCAGTGAGATCGAGCGCAAAATTATCGGTGAAAAGATCTGGATGAATTGTTACTATTTTAAATAAATTTAGCTATGTTTCCGCATTTTCTTAAAAGAAGAGTATTTGGGTTCCCACATATTATCTAATACGGCTTGCTTGACATCCTTAGGAGGTTTCGTACAAATCCCCTCCCTGATTGCCTCCTCTGCAACTGCCCTAGCAACATCGCGGGAAATTGCGCGGAGCTGATTG
>JAKQGT010000029.1 GCA_029556005.1 Chlamydiota bacterium
AAGCAGAACAAACCTTTGCCCTTATCCCCCCCGAAGCAATGAGTTATAACTGCGGCGTGATTGCGTATACTCACTCCTCCCCCCTCATTAGAGAATGGGCTCAAAAAGCACGCACACATCACACCGAGTTTTTCGCAGACCAGCAACTTTTCAATACCCTGGTTCACCAAAAGCATTACACAGTCTTTGAACTCCCCTCAATCTACAATCAAATTCATCCTAACCCGAATCATGAAGATGTCGTTATTTACCATCACGCCTCTTACAGCGGACAACTTGAACTTCTTGAAAATTATCGTCTCAAAAACGTATAGAAAAGGAATGAAACAAAAGCAAGATGGGATCATTGTAGCCACCAGTGAAGAGCAAGAATGGCTCCTTATATGGTGGTGGAATCACTATCATAAACATAATAACCATCCTGTCACTTTTTTTGATTTAGGAATGTCTAAAAGTGCCCGTCTTTGGTGCGAAAAACGGGGACAGGTTTTTTCTTTTTCCCCTAATCATCTCTCACCTGTATCACCCGCCCAAATCCATCAATGGAACACCGTGTATTTGGGAGATGTCTCTGCAAAACGCCCTTTTTGGCTCGTAAAACCTTCCATCCTAATAAACAGTCCCTATGAAAGAACCATCTGGATAGACCTCGACTGTGAAGTGAAAAAGTCCATCTCCTCCCTTTTTGATTACTGCAATACGGAAGAGGGCTTAAGCCTTCTTAAAATTACCTTAGGAAAATCTCATATCTATAACTCAGGGGTCATCGTCGCAAAACGTCATAGTCCTTTACTAAAGAAATGGGTGGAAACCATCGATCTTAACCCCAAAAAATTTTTGGGTGATGAGGCCGCTCTTCTCGAACTCTTAAAAAAAAATAAACAGAGCATTTGCTCTCTTCCCATCGAGTATAATTGGCCTAACTTCATTTCACCATCACCCCAAACAGCCATTCTGCATCATATGCTCGACCATGGAAAAACAAACATATTGAGAAATCATGATTTCAAAAGCTCTTTTAAACTGGGATGAATCCCACTTTCAAGGTGGCGACGGTATTGTCGTCGCTGCAGACGAAAACCAAGAGTGGTTTTTAAAATGGTGGTGGGAAAACTATTCCAAACACAACACCTATCCCGTAACTTTTTTTGATATTGGAATGTCTAAAAGTGCCCGCCATTGGTGCGAAAGTAAAGGAAACGTTCTCTCCTTCTCTTTCCCCAAAAATTGGATTAAAGATAAAAAATACATCGATCCCCAAGCCATCAAAGAATGGGAACTCCGTTATCAAGGAAACCTTTGGGAAGGGCGTAAACAGTGGTTTAGTAAACCCTATATTCTTCTCCAAAGCCCCTATCAACGGTCGATTTGGATGGATCTTGACTGTGAAGTGCGCAACTCCCTGAAAAAACTCTTTGATTTCTGCAATGAAGGAGACGGCTTTAGTGTTCTCAAGCTAGAACTTCCCGACTCAGATATCTATAGCGCCGGGGTCATTGTGAGTAGACGTTATTCTCCCGTTGTAAAAAAATGGGCAGAAAACATTTACAAAGACAACGCAAAACACTTTGGAGATGAAAACATCCTTATCGAACTGTTGAGTAAAGAAAAATACAAAATCACACCCTACTCCCTCCTTTACAATTGGCCCACATTCATTCCCCAGAATGTTGACACTGTTATCCGTCACCATATTGGAGGATATGGAAAAACCCAAATTCTAAAAGGTCTTAATGTATAAAGGTGTCTTAACAGGGTGCGATCAATCCCATGAGTGGATGCTCAAATGGTGGTGGAATCACTACGCAAAGCATAACACCTATCCCGTTACTTTCATCGATTTTGGAATGTCTCCCTCTGCACGCAAATGGTGTGAAAATCATGGCACATTGATTGAAGTTCCAACGCCTCACTTAACTCTTCCTGAAAACAGTCATTGGGGAAAATTTCTTCCTAAAGAAGAACGGAAAAATGTTTGGTTTTACAAACCCCTCGCCATGCTCAAAGCTCCTTATACGATTAACATCTGGATGGATGTCGATTGCAAAGTGAAACAAAACTTAGAACCTTTTTTTAATTACCCTTTCAAAGAGTGTGCTTTTGGACTCGACACACCCAGCAGCGCTCATGCTGAAAAAGAAGGGAACCTTATCCCCCCCGAAGCATACACCTTTAATGCCGGTGTTGTCCTTTACGAAAAATCCAATACCTTGATCCAAAGATGGGCAGAAAAAACTCTTCTCGAGTGCACAAAAAGCTATGGAGATCAAGATGTCCTCAACCGCTTCCTTTTTGAAGAAAAAATTCCCGTTACCCATCTTCCCAAAAAGTTTAATTTACTATATCCGTATAAAGATAACGACGAGGCGATGATCTATCACTACGCCACATCTGCAGGAAAACTTTTGATCATAGAGGAGATGACCTATGGATCTTAAATGGAATACAGAAAAAGCCGCAGCACCCCAAGGTGTCCTTACTGGGTGTGAAGAGTCCCAAGAGTGGATGCTCAAATGGTGGTTCGAAAACTATAGCAAACACAACACCCTCCCCATTACCTTTGCAGATTTTGGAATGAGCGCTTCCGCACGCTCTTGGTGTGAAAAACGGGGAAACATCATTTCTATTCCCCCTCAAGAACTCCAAAATGCCAAAAATGCCCCTTGGGCCGATAAAGTTCCCGGCTACATCTGGAACCATAGAACCATTTGGTTCTGTAAACCCTTAGCTTTTCTAAAAACTCCCTATGAAACAACAATCTGGACCGATATCGATTGCGAAATTACAAAAAACATCACCCCCATGTTTTCCCTCGCAGAAGTTCCCGATGGCTTTGCCATAAGATATGACAAACAGGAATATGAAAAGTATTACAAAGAGCACTCCATCCTCAAACATGAAGCGCGCTGTTACCAGGTTGGAGTCATTGTCTTTAAACGTTACTCAAAAGTGATTAACAATTGGGCAAAATACTGCTCTACCCAAAATAACCAAGAATATTCCGATCAATCTGCTCTCAGTCATCTTCTTTCTGAAAATCTATTCGACATCACCCATTTTTCCGACAACTACCACTGGTTTCAATCCGATACAAAAAATCCTAGCGCCTACATTATTCACCACTCAGGAGCCTTTAGCAAACGCCGTCTATTAAGCTCCATCAACCTTAAGTGAGCGGTCTATGCTTTGGGATCCTTCTACCTATATTGGCGGTGATGGAATCATTACCGGTTGTGATGAAAATCACGAGTGGATGATCAAATGGTGGTTCGAAAACATTTCGAAACAGAGTACATTCCCCATCACTTTCTTAGATTTTGGGATGTCTAAAAGTGCCCGCCAATGGGTAGAAAAACGGGCGCCCGTGATCCCCATCACCCCCCCTCCCTTGAACTCAGAGTCTCTTATCTCCGAAAATACCCAACAACTCTGGGAAGGACTCTATGGTCCTACTGTATGGAAGTGTCGCCCTGCATGGAACCAAAAACCCTTTGCCTTTTTAAAAACACCCTATGATCGGACCGTTTGGCTTGACATCGATTGCCAAGTCCTCAAACCCCTCCACTCTCTTTTCGACGCTTCCGAAGGTGGGATTGCTATGGCATACGAAGTCGAACGCGCCGTGCAAAGATATCGGAAGCACAACCTCCTTTATCCCGAGGAAAAAC
>JAKQGT010000039.1 GCA_029556005.1 Chlamydiota bacterium
CTTTTTCCGGTCAAAATTATTTTCCAGAGGGAATTCCCAGGCCCTCTTTGTATACCCCTCCCGAGAGGGGCTTTGAGCGGGAAATGAAGAAACGCCTCCATTTTTTTCAAAATCTACGCCTCAAGAAAAATACATAAATCATTCATAAACAAATAGATAAATATTTAGTAAAAAGATTTTTTTATCTCTTTATTTATTCTTAATTTTTTTGTATACTTCCTACCGAAAATTTATGAAAGAGGAATAAAAATGGCTGCTTGTAACCTGTCACACAATAACACTATTCCAGATATTATTAAAAATCATGGAATGCAGATTTTTGCTGAATCCGCCACCTATATAGGGTTGCACTATCTTGTTGCAAAACTCTTGAAATCGGAAACCCACGTTGCTGCAGCTGTTGGAGCCACAACCAGCCTGGGATTCCATGCCATTTGTATCATTGACCATCGGTATGCTCAAAATGATGATCAAGCCCATGGAATTTTTTATCGTATCGCACGCGCTTTAACCCTATTCTTCGTTAATGTTCAGGTAATTAAATACTTCTCTAGACAAGGCCACCCTATTTCAACTTTTTGGGCGTTTACCTCTGTTGCTATCCCCTTCTACATGAAAGAAATTGAAATTCTTAACTATCATGCACAAGGACCTGATAGGGGAGACCACGAATAAAGATGACAACAAAATGTATTTATCACCATACCCATTCTCTCAGTGACATTTTATCCCATCCCACTGTCATAAAAGCGAATGCAGGTGGCATCGCTCTCTCAGCGATCACTTGTGGGCTTGTGGCCAAATTTTTCAAAGCCCCTGCGGGGATAAATGCCCTCATTGCGACTACCATCGCCCCCTCTTTTACTCTCATGCATCTCCTCGATCACCGGATCTCAAAGAGGGATACGAACTGCAAAGAGAAACCTCTTCAAATCATAGGGCTACTTGCTCTAACAGTCCTTCCACAGTTAGTGATGATTAAAATAGCTTCTCTTCGAGGCTATCAACTATCTTATCTTTGGGGATTCTCGAACACCTTCACCACCTTAATTGCTACAGCTACTGTAACAGCCTTGTATAAAAAATCGACCTCTTAGCTTTTCCCCAAAAAAAAACCTTCAAGTTCCAAACCATCCAGTAGAGCTTTTAATCCCCACCAAACGATAAGTCACATTGAAGGTCAAGAAGTTACGTTGATCTTCTACCTACATCACGAACGAGTGGCATTCCTCTGTTCCTGCGTCTCTATAAGAGACATGATAAGTAGAGTAGCCTTAAGTGACCGCTTTTAGCAATCTTTGAGAAACATGTCTCTTCTCAGGCCTGTAACCTCTTCAAGTATATGCCAAAACTTTTTGAAGATTATCAATGAACCTCCTTACTTGCTCATCGAAAGATAAGTCTTTTTTGGCATGTGAGAATACTCACGTACTCCCATACTCAAGATAGCATGTATGGATTTATTTTTTATACCCTTTTGAGATAGAATTTTTCTTTTATCAACAAGTCTTTGAAAGGTAGCCATGAATGAAACTGAGATGCTCGACTTAGCGCAGGAAAGTCAAGATTATACCGCCAAAATGCGTCATGCTCTTCATGAAATTCCAGAGTTAGGATGGCAAGAGGAAAAAACAATCGCACTGATTCAGAGTGAGATCCGAAAAATGGCGAAAACATCACTTGTAAAAATGGTCTCCTATGAAAAAAAGGGGGGGCTCTATGTAGACCTTGATTTTCATCCAGATAGGAAACGCATCCTTTTTCGTGCCGATATTGATGCCCTTCCTATTGAAGAACAAACAGAGCTCCCTTTTACTTCGAAACATCCAGGACAGATGCATGCCTGCGGACATGACTGCCATGCGGCCATGCTATTAGGAGCTCTTAAGGTCTTGACTTCAGGAGCTTTCATCCCTTACTACAATTTACGCCTGGTGTGGCAACGAGCGGAAGAGGTGGGAACCCTTCCCTCAGGAGGGAGCAAACTGGTAGAAGAAGGAGTCCTTGAAGGAGTGAGTTACTGCTATGCCTTGCACATCTCTTCAACAGAAGAGTATGGCACTTTCATCTCTCGACCTCACTACTTGATGTGCCAAGCAGGGCAATTGCATATAGAAATCACCTGCTCAGGGGGACATGTGATGCGCCCCGAGCTCGGATCCAATGCCATCGATATCATGACTGAAATTCACATGGTCCTTCGTGGTTATGAACTCCGTAAGCTTGGGCCTAATGAAATCATCTCTTTTGTTCCTTCTATTTCAAAGGCGGGAAAGGCTTGTAATATCCGACCAGACCATGGAGAGATGTCTTATGCAGTGCGTAACTTCCTCCCCGAAGAGCGCTTAGACGACTTCATCGCTTCGATTCGCAACCGCATTGAATTGATTATTCAAAGCTATCCCGATGCCAAACTCGCCCACTTTGTATATTATCCCGGTTACCCTCCCCTCATCAATGATCCCCATAATACTCAGTTCGTCAAACAAATCCTCGATACCCATTTTGTGACCCGTAAAATCCCCTACATGTTCTCCGGGGAAGATTTTTCCTATTATTTGCAAAACCGCGTAGGATCTTATTGGCTTTTGGGAGCTAAAAAAGCCGTGCAGACAGGTCATCATACAGCCCATTTTAATCCCGATGAAGGTGTTTTATGGCAAGGAGTTGCTTTTTGGTTGCTTCTATCCAGAATTCCTTATTGCGAAAAGGTTACAAGCGACGTGAAAGCTTTTGCATGGGCTTGAATTGTTTCTCTTTGGTAAGATTCAGGTCGTGATTAAAGTTAGAAACCACCCAGTTGAAGTTTTCCTCAAGCATTTCTAAATCATGTGACTCTAAATAATAACTGATTTGACGACGGAGCCAAATGAGTTGATCATGAAGATTATCTTTGACTTTCCCTTTCCCCACCTCTTTAGATAAAAAACGTTCCATTTTAGCAAACTCTTTTGTAGCGAGTTCATACCAATTTTGCGTCTCTTTTTCATCTCCATTAGGTCTTGGAAAAAAAATGGCTTCGCTCATCTTCCTCCTTCCATTTGCTCTTTAATTTCATGCCATGAAGAAAAAACTTTTCCTGCCGAGCTTTTCTCCTCTACTGCCTCTTTACCATTTCCGGCTTGATAAAGGCCATGTCTAGAAAGGGATACGGGAATTTCTCCTTTCTCATCAATAAAGAGAAGACTGGTTGGAGCATCTCCATGAATCAGCATCCCTTCATGACTTTGCGTCGGAACGATAATAAAATGGGGAAGATCATTAGCTATTCCCATGGCGATGTTGGGCTCACTCGACTCATGATAGAAATTCATCATGGGAGAAGATCCTCCACGAATAAAGGTGGCCATATTTCCCTCTCGATCCCCCAAACCTACAGCTGCTCCTCCATCTTTGAGAGGGAAGAAAGTCCCAATAATTTCCTGATCTGAACTTTTCATAATAAGGGCTGGAAAGTTCCCTCCTTGGAGTTGTAAGCGTACATTCCCCTGACTATCATTAAGAGTCATCAAGGTGTTCTCATCGTCTCCTTGAAGAACCATCGTAGGAACCCCACTTGCTCCTCTCAGTACAATACGGTTGACCTCAAGCGTTCCACTCGGCTGAAATAGGTCTGTTGCTCCAAAAACAAATAACGCAGCTATCCCTACAAACACAGCGAGATTTGCTACAAAAAAAATACGATTGAACCGAATGATTTGCTTAATTGACATCAACAACCTTCATTATTGCTATTAATTTCTAAATAGTTGTTGCTGTTATTTATTTAAATATAAAAATCAGAAATTATTTAACAATTGAATGAGATCTTGACTTTGGACGTCATGAAGGTAGGCAAATACAGACTGGACACGATTGAAAACTTCAGGATCTTGAAGGGAACCAAACCACATCCCCCACTGGCGGTTATCTTCAGGAGCATTGGCTTGAGAGGCCCTAATTCCAAAAGCCATCCAATCCCCAGCTTGTGTTTGAAAAAGATAGGTCGCACCGATCATTTCTTTTTCCATTTCAAGGCACTGGAGAGGAATGTCTATCAGGTTTTCTGGATAGTCACCTTTAAGCTTCTCAAAAATAGCTAACTGCTCAGAGGTCCGTTTCTCTCTTCCTGATTCAGGGTAGGCAGCAATCAGGACTCCCCCTTGAGCCAAAAATTCCCGTATGATCTCAGGACGTTTCATCACTGTGAATAAACGCTTGGCATCTTCCAGGCTTGCCGCTACTAAATCTGGAGAAATCTCCCCTTGGCTGCAAAGAGGGGTTGCTGGAGTGGGTGTGTGAATAATCCCCATTAAATGATTAATTTTTCCTTCTTTCATGAAGTAGGCCATGACCTTCTCAAAATCTCCTTGAACCGAAACATAAACCGGGCGCAGAATCGCATCCTCTCCCTCAGCAACTTGGACACTTCTCCCTTCAAAAGCAAATAAAAAAGCATACACATCTTCACGTATTTCTTCGGGAGATTCTGCAGTGAGAGCAAATAGTTCCTCGAAAAAAGATGCGTGAAAACGGTTAAACTCAGAAGAGAGAGGTTGGCAGGAAAGTTCCTCCAAAGAGAGCTTTTTCTCTGATCCCTTTACACAAGGTGTAATCAAAACAAATAAAGCGACAAGCGCGGGGAAAAATTTCATATCAGGATCTCCTCTTCTACTTTGGGTTCTTCCCAGCGGCCATGCTCTTTTATGAGAGCGATGAGTCTTTCATCGGCCTTAGAAAAATGGATCCCCCGTTCTATGCACGTTTTTCCTACATAGAGATCAATTTTATCGCGCCCAGAACCCACATATCCAAAGTCAGCATCGGCCATCTCTCCTGGACCATTTACGATACATCCCATAATGGCAATTTTTACTCCTGGCAAATGGGACGTTTGAGAGCGAATGCGCTGCGTCACCTCTTGGAGATTGAAGAGCGTACGTCCACAACTAGGGCACGCTATGAATTCGGTTTTGGTGGCTCGCATCCGACAGGCTTGCAAAATATTAAAGGAGAGAGAGGAAGCATCAAAGGGGGTTTTTAACATCACTCCTTCTCCATAGCCATCAGCAAGTAAAGCCCCCAGCTCGGCACTTGCTTGAATAATGGTATCTTCTTCAGAAAGAGAATAATCTCCCACTAAAATGACAGGCAAGTCTAGTTTTGCCTGTTGAATCCATTCAAAAAAATACCGCCCTTGATGGAGGATCGATTCAGTCATTTCAAGGAGAATAAACGCCGCGGGTTTCTCGAGTAATTTAGACCATGTGTGGGGATCACCATTTTTCACATAGACAGCAGCCTGAGGGTCTCCCATTTCATCCAGGGTAACAACGGGAACCGATTCCCCTTCAGAAACAAGAGCATCTTCTTGATAAAATCCATCGGCTTTTGTTCCTTCCAGAAGGATCACAGATCCATCACGATGAAGAAGTGGCGCCGAGCGGACATGACGTCGCTTGATCTCCGAAATATCTCTTCGCGTTTCCATAAAAGGAAGGATCCCCTTTCCCTGATATTTTTCTGCCAAAGTCACTAAACGTTTACAAGGATCGATTTCATACCAAGGATCTTCTGTTAAGGAAACACGAATCGTATCCCCTAGACCATCCAGAAGAAGCGATCCGATTCCCACAGCAGATTTTACGCGTCCATCTTCCCCATCTCCCGCTTCCGTTACACCTAAATGGAGAGGGTAATCCCATCCGAGCTTCATCATTTCTGCAACAAGTAACCGGTAAGCTTGAATCATCACTAAGGGATTACTGGCTTTCATAGAAAACATAAAATCATGATACCCCAGTTTGCGACACACACGTGCAAACTCGAGGGCGGACTCGACCATCCCTAACGGAGTGTCTCCATAACGGTTCATAATGCGATCTGAAAGGGATCCGTGATTGGTTCCAATACGCATGGCCGTTCCATACTCTTTGCAAATCTTTAC
>JAKQGT010000050.1 GCA_029556005.1 Chlamydiota bacterium
CTGTGGGTTTAGTGTTAAACTTAGGGAAGATCTCTCTCCAAACAGAATCGGGTACCGGTCATTGGAAACCCCTCGATGTTGCTGTGATCACAGGTTACCAATTAGGAGTAGAATTTTTGTTAAACCAAGGGGTAGGGCCCACACCAGCAGCCATCGCTTTTGCGCGCATGTACCATCCCGAGTTTCTTCCCCTATTAGGAGTCCGGGCCCCCATCTCCTCTAGCCCTTCAGGAATTGTCCCTTTGTCTCCTCATGTAGTAACCTCCGAGCGTGCTAAGGTTTTTGCAGAAGCCCTTCCAATAGCAATTGAAGTTCCTCAAGGCCCTTTTGTTTATGAGGCTCCGAACGACTTTGGGGTTATGATCAAAAAACTCCTTTTAACGCGAGATCCTACAGAAAGAGAGCTAGTCGAGTCTAAAGGGACCCATGTAGCTAGGGATGTCCGTACAACACACTTATCAGAGAACATGAAAGAATTAGCTGGTCGCTTAGGGTTTGAACTTGTCTTCTCTGCCTGGTGTTATTATCCTCGTGATCATTTTCTTCCTTCTACTACAGCTTCAAAGCCCTTTATTGGTGGAGCTACAGGGTATAGCGATTCGGGTGCAAGAGATTCGCAAATTGCAGCTGCCTTAGAAAAAGGCAACTCCTGGATGGTCCATAAACAGCAAAGTGCCCCTTGTTTTACCTCGCACTTTAGCTTTGCTGGGGTGATTGGGAGTACTTTACACACGGCTCCTCAAGCAATCGATGATTATCGTGAGCTCTATCAAGTGGATCGTCCCGAAGGGAGACTTTACGTTGAAGGGGGGAATATGTATACGGTGGGTGTAGGGGGAGAAAGGGTGATTTTTTTGGGGATGTCCCATCTCCCTATCAACTTAGCCTTGGGTCATAGTACAGGATTTATTAAAGAAGCCTCTGTTGCAGGTGCTCCCAGGCCTAAGACATTTACGAATGCTCAAATATTTGACTTAGTGGAAGATCGTTATGCCCTTGGTTTCGCTAAAGTTGCAGGAAAAATGGGTGTTCTTTCTCAAAGGGCTATTGGGGAGTGTCATCAAGACCTGATAAAGAGAGGCTCTAAAGTGCGGTTGAAGGAGGCTCTTATCGAAAAGGGAACTTTGACTCCCTTACCCTTTACCGCAGAAAGGAACCTTCAACAGTATGCAAAACACGTTTCAGAATTTGCCTATGAGAAGAATCTGTTAGGGCAAATATTTAAAGCGACATTTGGAGCTAAAGTACACTTCCTTCCAGAAGTCGGCTATCACCTCGATACCTTTATGCGTCCCGGTCCCAAAGGGACGATGCTTGTCCAAAGCTATGGGATGACAGAGCTTTTTCTTACAGTTATCGCTGAAAATCCTGAACTCTTTGAGCTGACTCCAAGAGATAAAGAAATTTTAGCACGCTATCAGGAGACGACCTATCAACTTCAAGCGGAACTAGGGTCTATTTTGAGAGGCGTTGCAAAGGAGCTAGAAGGAGCGGGAGTGACCGTATTACCCATTCCTGCACTCTTTTATGATGCCTCTCTCGAATTAAAAGGGGAGCCCACATTCCATGAACCTATCCCAAAAGTCTTTCAACCCAGAAGTGTATCAGGCTGAAATTCAAGAATCCTCGCCAATATTTCACTCGTCTTTCCCATCGCACTACAATTCTCCTGAATTTTCTTTGCAGCCATGCTATCGTTCGTTCTATCTTCCATCGCCATTTTTTGAGCTCACAAACGATTTTTTCAGCCTTTTTAGCCGTCCCCATTCTCCTGTAGGGCATAAAAGGAAATATCTTATGTTTCAGAAGCCTATACCTTAGATCCATGGAGTCATATCCCTTATCAGCCTCCAATATGGGAATCAATTGGCATAACTTGTAAAGTCTCTAAATCTTTGCTTCGATTGAACTTAGAAGCTTCTCAACCTGTTGTCGTTCATCTCCTTTTGCACTAGTAACTTCAAAAGATAAGGGGTTGCCTTCCCCATTAGCTAACAGATATGTGGTCACTCCCTTGCCTTTGTAACCGTAATCCACCATCTCTCCTCCGCCTTTGCCTCCTGAAAAAAAACCATTAACTGAAAGTCGTTCGAAGTTTAGCAAATGAGCAT
>JAKQGT010000056.1 GCA_029556005.1 Chlamydiota bacterium
AAGAACGCCGCCGTATTAAGAGAACTATTTCCGGAAGCTCATCTCTACTTAATCGATCCTTGGGCCCCAACTCCAGAGTATCTGGGTTCGGGAAGTGCTGTCTCAGAAGATCTTGCCGTTTATGAAAAAGCCCATCAAAGAGTCCTTGAGCTTTTTGAAAATGACTCCCAAGTCACCCTGATCCAAAAAACTTCTTCTGAAGCTGCCCCCCTCCTCCCTAATCATCTCGATCTTGTTTTTATTGATGCTAACCATGCCTACAAAAACGTCAAACAAGACATTCTCACCTACCTCCCCAAAGTGCGCTCAGGAGGAATTCTTTCCGGACATAACTACGGACGCAAACGCCTCCCCGGGGTCAAAAAAGCGGTACAAGAACTATTCGAAGACCATTTTCTCTTAGGACAAGACGAAGTCTGGTGCTACTTTAAAGGGCCAAATTCAAGGGTAAATTCTGCGGGGCCGCAGTAATCCATCGGCACATAGGTTACATAAACATCCAATTGATGCTCTGCTGTAAAAACCGTATAGCCTCCAGGGACTTTCACAATCTCAACGACTGCTTCATCTCCTAGTCGCTCTTTGAAGCGGGGGTCTTTTAGAATCGCATCCTTTTCAATTGCTGTTTGAATCCAAGGGGGAAGAGCTAAAAAACTCTGAAGCAAAGCATCTCGCACTTCTTTATTAGAAACTTCTGTAGGATAACTCTCGCAAGGAGAATCTTCTGTTTTCTCAGGGAAAGGATAGAAAGTAAAATCATTGATTGACTCAGCAGAAACTTCTTCAATAGACATCATTCACCCCTTAATTTTGCTCAAATAATAGTCAAATTAATAATAAAAAACTATTCAAAAACATTTTAAATAAAAAAATACTCAAGAAGAAACATTTTCTAAATAATTCTTTAACCCTTTTACCGATATTTTATTAGAAAGCTCATAATCTTTATCCCCTGGGTATATCACAGTTATATGTTGCAAATCTAAATCATTCAGAGCAATTTGCATTGATTTTGTCATTTTAGGTGCATCAAGATATTTAAACTCAAACCCCTCTAACCCCCCCTGTTGATAGATTATAAGGTCTATTTCCGCTTCACTATAAGTCGACCAGAAATAGCAATCTTCGCTATTTGCTTGCCTCCCCTTAATAATCTCCTCCATAGCAAAACCTTCCCAAGAAGCTCCAATTTTGGGATGCATCTGTAATGCATGATTAGTTTGAATGCTCAAAAGCGCATGTAAAATCCCGCTATCTCTAAAGTATATTTTGGGCGTTTTGACTTGTCGCTTACTAATATTTTCATACCATGGTTGTAGTTGCCTAACCATGAATGTACCCGTTAATAGGTCTAGATATTTCCGCATGGTTGTATCAGAAGCCCCAAAAGAACGCCCTAGTTCTGAAGCATTAAAAATATTTCCATGATAATGCGACAGCATAGTCCAAAACCTACGCAGGGCAACAGGTGGAATGCGAAAACCTAAGTTGGGAATATCTTGCTCTAGAAAAGTTCTTATATAAGCATTTCTCCAATCAGCACTAACCTCGTCAGATGATGCTAAGTAAGACCGAGGAAATCCTCCTCTTAGCCAAAGACGTTCAAGATGATCTACTTCGCAATACGAAAATGGAGTTAACTCTAAATAAACAATACGACCAGCTAAGCTTTCCGAAGACTGCTTAATGAGCTCTCGAGATGCGCTTCCAAGAATTAGATACTGTTGATGAGACTCAGATTGATCCACCAGAAGTCGGAGAACAGGAAATAAGTCAGGCCTCCTTTGGACTTCATCAATTACTATTAATCCTCTTAGAGGTTTTAACGACAATAGCGGATTAGCTAATCGTTCCAAATCAATGGGCGATTCAAGATCAAAATAGTTTGAAGGAGAAAATAAAGAGTTGTCCTTGCAAAACATCTTTGCCAATGTTGTTTTTCCACATTGTCTAGGACCTAATATTGCAACAATAGGATGGCTCCTAAAGAAGCGTTTAACTTGAGATAAGAAAAAAGGGCGGTCCATGATTTACCTTGAAAATTCCAACTATACATCAGAATATTCAAGGATGAATTTTTTGTCAAAAAAATATAACACCCTTAAAGCCAAATATTTACAAGAACACAAGTTTTTGCCTAGTAAGGAGGAGTGACAATAGGTAGCAACTTGGATTTACAAGAAGATGCGAATGAAAATGCACCGAAGAGGACTCGAACCTCCAACCACCTGATCCGAAGTCAGGTACTCTATCCAATTGAGCTATCGGTGCTGAGTGATTGCAGGAAAAATAGCAAAAACGCACAATTCTTTCCAATCAAAAGGAATTTTGAATGCATGAGAAACGCGTTGAAGGCATTGTCCTAAAAGCCATTCCCTTTAAAGAATCAGACCGCATCCTGAGCATTTTCACTCCCGATCGGGGAATCATCAGCCTATTTGTGAAGCGGATTTCCAAAAGCCGCCCCGCTATGGTCAATCTGACAACCCCCCTTTGCCGAGCAGAATTTGTCTTTCGCAAAGGACGCTCAGATCTCTACCGTTTTATTGATGGGAGCATTCTCGATCTCCATTTAAACTTGCGCCAGTCCTACAAGCACCTAGAATATGGAGCTAAAATGCTGGGAGCCATCTCCACTTCTCAAATGCCAGGGAAAGCAGCCCCTTCCCTTTATCTTCTATTGCTCACCTACCTCAAGCAGTTAGCAACCTTCCCTGATCTTCCCACTCTTTGGGCATCGTTTCAACTTAAACTTTTAAAGCATGAAGGGCTACTCGCCCTAGAGAAAAGCTGCAGTGTTTGTGGAAAGGAAGCGCTGCGCATAGTAGAGGGGGAAAGTCGCTGCACAGAATGTGTAGATAACCTCAGCTTTCCGTTTTCTAAAAAAGAATGGGAACACCTTTTGCTCCTTTTTCATGCAAAACAATTCGATACCTTTAAACACCTCAGCCTCGATCCCGTTTTGATCAAAGGGATCGATGCGCTCTACATGTCAAGGCTAGCCTCATGAAAACATTTGCTGTGACAAATCCCGCTACAGGGGAAGTGATTGGAGAAGTTCCTGATCAGGGGAAAGAAGAGACTCAGAAAGCCATACAAAGGGGGCAAGAGGCCTTTCACAGCTGGAGCCGAAAAACCCCTAAAGAACGGGGAGAGGTTTTGAAAAGATGGCATCAACTCACGTTAGAAAATGTCGCTCATTTGGCAAAAATTTTGCATCTTGAACAAGGGAAACCCCTACACGAAGCTGAAGAAGAGATCTATGATGGGGCTCTCTTTTTAGAATGGTGTGCTGAAGAGGCCAAAAGGGTCCACGGCTATACTGCTCTTTCTCCCGATCCTTCACGTCGGTTTATGACGATCAAGCAACCCATCGGAGTCGTTGGAGTCATTACCCCTTGGAATTTCCCCTCGGCGTTGCCTCTACAAAAATGTGTTCCCGCAATCAGCGTGGGATGTACGGTGATTCTGAAGCCTGCAGAAGAGACCCCTCTTTCGGCATTAGAACAGGCAAAATTGGCTCAAGAAGCGGGACTTCCTGAAGGAGTTTTGAGTGTGATTTCTTGCTTAGATCCTCAAGAGGTAGGGCAGACTCTTATGGAAAATCCCCTGGTCAGAAAAATCACTTTTACGGGGTCAACGGAGGTGGGGCGTCTTCTAATGGAGCAAGCGGGAAAAACAGTCAAAAAAATCTCCCTAGAATTGGGGGGGAACTCTCCCCTACTCATTTTTGAAGACGCCAATAGCGACCTTGCCGTTGAACAGGCTATCAGCCTTAAATTCTATAACTGTGGACAGGTGTGTAACACCATCAACCGTTTCTTCATCCATGAAAAGCTCTATGGCACCTTCGTGAAAAAATTTCATAAACATATGGAAACCTTAAAGCTAGGTCCCCTCATAAATGCAACCCTTGCGGATAGGATGGAATGGCTCCTTAGAGACGCTAAAGAAAAAGGGGCTCACATCATCGGAGGAAAACGGAGGGGATTGTTTTTTGAGCCCACTCTTGTCACAGAAGCAACCCCTCACATGGCTCTTTTTCATGAAGAAATCTTTGGCCCTGTGGCTCCTTTTTATCGGTTTTCTTCTGAAGAAGAGGTCCTTGCCCTGGCAAATGCTACTGAGTATGGCCTTGCAGCGTATGTTTTTACAGAAAACATGGGGCGCTCACTCCGCGTTGCAGAGGCTTTAGAAGCGGGCTCTGTGGGAATCAATACGACCGCAATCTACTCAGAGCTTCTCCCTTTTGGGGGATGGAAACAGTCAGGTTTGGGGCGAGAAATGGGTCTCGAAAAGAGCCTCGATCCTTTCTTGGAAACCAAATCTCTTGTCATCGGAGGGATTTAGGTGTATATCCCAAATTATGTTGAAAGATAAAAAACTCTTGCGCACAGACAGCTATATCAATGGCAAATGGGTAACGGGAAGCACCACTTTCCCGGTCATCAACCCTTTTAATGGGAAAAAAATTGCCGATGTGACAGAAGTGGGCGCTCAAGAGACTAAAGCAGCGATTGAAGGAGCCCATAAAGCTTTTGAATCTTGGAAAAAAGTGAGTGCTAAAGAGCGTGGGGCCCTTCTCAAAAAGTGGGATGCCCTCATGAATGAAAATTGGGAGGATCTCAGCACCCTTTTAACCCATGAAGTGGGGAAACCCTATGAACAAGCAACCCATGAACTCATGGGAAATAATGGCTTTTTCAATTGGTATGCCGAAGAATCAAAACGCCTTCATGGACTCACCATGCTCTCCCCCGATCCTAACCGCCGGTTCCTGACGATTAAGCAGCCCGTTGGGGTTGTCGCTGTTGTCACCCCTTGGAATTTCCCCTCCGTATTACCGATTCAGAAGTGTGCTCCCGCTCTGGCTGCGGGATGCACTGTTGTCCTCAAACCCGCTGAAGATACTCCCCTATCCGCCCTCGCTCTCGCCGAGCTTGCTGATCGCGCAGGAATTCCTCCAGGAGTCTTTAATGTCATTACCTGTCAAAATCCGACTCAGGTTGGCTATGAACTGACCCATCACCCTCTAGTGCGAAAATTTACATTCACCGGTTCAACTGAGGTCGGGAAACGGTTATACAGTGAAGCGGGGAAAACCGTTAAAAATGTGACACTCGAGCTGGGAGGAAACTGCCC
>JAKQGT010000063.1 GCA_029556005.1 Chlamydiota bacterium
CAATCACCCCAATAAATCCATTGGCATGGAAAAGATCACAAAAAGCAAAGATCGCGAAGGGGGTTAGAAAAAGAGCCCCCCGAAAAAACGTTTCAGCTGCCCAACCACAATCGAGGGCTGTTCGCCCCACAATGCCGCAAACATACCCTAACCCCACTCCCGCAATAATCGGAAAGAAAATCCCAATGAAAAAATGAAAGGGGTGATCCAAATGGATAACAGCAAGCAGTAAAAAGGCAAGAATCCCTGTAAATGAAGCTTCTACATTGAACATCTGGGCCACACGCTTAGGGATAGAAGATTCAAATACACTTGGCGTTACACGTGCATCAATAGAAAGAAGAGGGAGAATCAACACCAAACATTCGATCCAACTCAAAGGGAAAAGAAATTTCGCAACAAGTGTCCCCATCACAAGGGAGACGAAAAAACCGAGCGTGGGAAGACGGATAGAATAATAACGAAAAACACGAGGAATATGTAAACGGGCACTTTCGAGAAAAAGGAAAAAAACCAAAGCAATTTTAGCTGCCGTTTGAAGAAGTTCTGTTTGAGGATGATTTCCAAAAAAACCCCACGCAATTCCTAAGAGAAAACAAAGCAAAGGGAGGAAAGGGATCCTCTTAGATCCCCAGCTGAGAAGAATAAAGAAAAAGGAGTAAAGAGCGATATCTTGTAGGTTCATGATGAATCTATCCGGAATTAAAGGATTTCTTGGATTTTTGAGAAGATGTCCTTTTTCTATTTTGAGGACATTGTCCAAGAGACAAGGACTCAACATAGAGGAAGGACAGCTCTCGAAAAGACTGAAATAAAAAAATATCTTTAGTTCTAGATAGGTTCATACGGGCATTAAAGGGTTAATGATGAGTTGGTATAAGAAAGCACCAATCGCCCCTCCAAGGAGAGGGCCAAAAATCGGGACCCAAGCATAGTCCCAATCGGAGTTTCCTTTCCCCGGAACGGGAAATAAGGCATGGACGAGCCTTGGACCTAAATCGCGAGCAGGATTAATGGCATATCCTGTCGGGCCTCCTAAAGAAAGGCCAATGCTAAATACAAGTATGCCTACTGCTAGAGGCCCTATTCCACAATGGATCCCATTTTCGTTATTAAAAATCCCTAAAACTCCCATGAGAAGGACAGCAGTAGCGATCACTTCTGTGACAAAATTCCAGGAAATATTCCGAATCGCGGGTTGTGTGCAAAAAATCAAAAGCTTATGCGTTTTGTTTTCCGATTTTTCGAAATGATTATAGTAAGTCGCCCAGACTAAAATAGCTCCGATCATTGCCCCTACCAGTTGCCCTGTGAAATAATAGGGAACGAGGTTCCAAGGAGTTTTCCCGGCAATGGCAAGTCCAAAGGTGACTGCGGGATTGATATGCCCTCCAGTCGCCCATCCCACGGTATAAACGGCAATTGCGACCGCAAATCCCCAACCTGCAGTAATCACAATCCATCCCGATTGTTCCCCTTTCGATTTTTTCAAAAGGACGTTGGCAACCGATCCATCCCCAAGCAAAATAAGAAGTAGTGTCCCCAACAGTTCCCCCAAAAAGATATTTGCAGCCATGCATTGTCCTCAAGATTTCTGTTGACATATAGCAGAAATCAAGGAAAACGTACAAGTATACTCAACCAACTTGAAAAGTTGGCTTTGGGCTGGTGCGAAAGCTTTCGGAATTCGTCGATCTTAAGTGACCTCATATTTTTCTAATATTAGGTCACTTAAGATCGGCGAATTAAGGTGCTTTGGCACAGCCCAAAGCCAACTTTTCAGGTTGGTTGAGTATAAGGAATATTATATGAAGTATATTTTATCGTTAGACCAAGGAACAACAAGTTCTAGAGCTCTCGTTGTCAACCACGAAGGAGAGATATTAGGCCTTGCCCAAAAGGAATTTAGGCAAATTTTCCCTAAACCAGGTTGGGTAGAACACGATCCCAATGAAATCTGGGCAACACAAACATCTGTCATGACAGAAGCGATTGCTCATGCACGCCTTAGACTCAAAGATATCGCTGCGATTGGAATTACCAATCAACGAGAAACCACCATTGTGTGGGATAAAAAAACATCCCTTCCCCTCTATAATGCAATCGTTTGGCAAGATCGTAGAACAACGGCCCTCTGTAAAAAACTCAAAGCAGAGGGACATGAAACCCTCTTTCAAACAAAAACAGGTCTCCTTCTTGACCCCTACTTTTCGGGAACTAAGATAAAATGGATTTTGGATAACATTCCGGGAGCGCGAGAAAAAGCCCAAAAAGGGGAACTCGCCTTTGGAACAGTCGACTCCTGGCTTGTCTGGAAAATGACTGAAGGACGGCAGCATATTACCGATGCAACAAATGCTTCCCGAACGTTACTTTACAATATTCATACACGGGAATGGGATGAAGAGCTCTTAAAAATTTTAACCATCCCCCGCGAAATGTTACCCCAAGTCAGAAGCTCGAGTGAAGTCTATGGAGATTGTAGTGAAGATGTCTGTTCAACAGAAATTCCCATTAGTGGGATTGCGGGAGACCAACAAGCCGCCCTCTTTGGACAATCCTGCTTTGAAAAGGGAATGGGGAAAGTGACCTATGGAACGGGATGCTTCATTCTCATCAACACGGGAGATAAACCCATCATCCCTAAACAGCGCCTGTTAACAACGATTGGATACCAAATTGGAGATCAAGTCCATTATGCGATTGAAGGGAGTGTCTTTATTGGAGGAGCTATCGTTCAATGGCTGCGGGATGGCTTGGGAATCATTGAAGCTTCTAGAGAAATCGAGGCACTCGCCTCTCAGGTAAAAGACAGCGAAGGGGTGACTTTTGTTCCCGCTTTAACCGGACTGGGAGCTCCCCATTGGGACCCCGATGCGCGGGGAATGATCATGGGACTGACTCGTGGAACAACAGCTGCCCA
>JAKQGT010000080.1 GCA_029556005.1 Chlamydiota bacterium
TTATGTCAGCAGGTCATGGGTCAGCACTTTTATATGCTACTATGTATATGGCTGGATATGATATTTCTATAGATGATTTAAAACATTTTAGAAGAAAAGGTTTTAAAACTCCTGGACATCCTGAATATAGAGAAACTCCCTGAGTAGAGTCGACAACAGGTCCTTTGGGACAGGGGGTAGGGAATGCTGTGGGGCAGGCCTTGGGACTCAAAATTTTGGAAAAAAAATTTAATAAAACTAACCAAGAAATTCTGAGCGCAAAAGTGTTTTGTTTAGCGGGGGATGGGTGTTTGATGGAAGGCGTCTCCAATGAAGTGAGCTCTTTTGCGGGTCACCTGTGCTTAGATAACTTTATTCTTATCCATGATGCCAATCATATTACCCTCGATGGCCCTCTCGACCAATCTTCCTCTGAAGATGTTGCCGCGCGCTATAGAGCTTACGGGTTTGAAACATTAGAAATGGATGGAAATGATCTCGACTCGATCGATCGAGTGATGTGTCATATTCGAGAAAATCAAAAACGTCCTATTTACATTGCCTGCCATACCATCATTGGTAAAGGATCTCCTCATAAAGCTGGCTCTTCAAAAGTGCATGGCTCTCCTCTAGGTGAAGAGGAGGTTAAAGCGACGAAAGAAGCTCTCGGTCTTCCTGAAGAAGAGTTCTATATTCCTCAACCCGTAAAAACCTTTTTCGAAGGCAAACTTGCGAAGCAGATGCAAATGGAAGAGGAGTGGAAAAAACATTTTACCTCTTGGGAGAGCGCCAATCCGAAAGAGAAAGAAGCCTTTCAGGTAATGCAAGAGCGTAAAATTCCAGCGAATCTTGAGGAGACGCTCCATAAAATTGAAGTGGCTAGTCCGATCTCTGGACGTAGTGCTTCTCAAGAGGTCCTTCAAACCTTAGGAAATATCCTCCCCTTTCTCTATGGGGGATCAGCAGATCTGTCGGGATCTGACTGCACGATGATGAAACAGTTTCCTTTAATTGCACCTAAGGATTTCAAAGGGCGCAATATCAAGTTTGGGATTCGGGAATTTGGAATGGGGACAATCGCTTCAGGACTGTTTCAGACGGGGATGATTCTCCCTTATGTGGGAACATTCTTCACCTTTTCCGATTATATGCGGAATGCGATTCGTTTAGCCGCTCTTTCCAAATATCATGTCATTTATCAACTCACGCATGACTCGGTATTCTTGGGAGAAGATGGCCCCACCCATCAACCGATTGAGCACCTAGCTGCCATGCGAGCGATGCCCAACCTTCATGTGATTCGTCCTTGCGATGCCAATGAGGTAAAAGGGGCCTGGCTTGCAGCTTTGAACTATGAGGGGCCAACGCTTTTGGTTTTAACGCGACAAAACCTCCCCACTTTAAGTGAAACCGCTGTTTCTTATAAAGAAGGTGTAGGACGCGGGGCTCATATCTTGAAAAAAGAGAGCGGGAAACCCGACTTTTGTTTTTTTGCGACAGGTTCAGAGGTCTCCTTAGCTTTGGATGTGGCACACGCTTTAGAAAAGAGAGATAAAAAAGTGCGGGTTGTCTCTGTCCCTTGTTGGGAGCTTTTTGATAAGCAAGATGAGGCTTATAAAGCTTCGATCTTAGAGGGAGATCTGGGGAAGCGGGTCTCGATTGAGGCAGGGGTGAGTTTTGGTTGGAGCAAATTCATTGGAGATCACGGAATCTCTATTTCTATTGATGAGTTTGGTCGTTCAGCCCCCCTTGGAGATATTGCAAACGAATTTGGGTTTACCGTTGATGCCATCCTCGACCGTCTCCTCAGCGCCTAGATTTTTACGTGCTTTAAGATGTGAAAATTTTGAGGGGCGCCCCCCTGTTTGGATCATGCGTCAAGCAGGGCGGTATTTGCCTGCTTATCAAGCCATCCGAAAAAAACACTCTTTAGAGGAGATGTTTCGCTCTCCCGAGCTTATCTATACGATCACCAAACAACCCATCGATATTTTAGGGGTTGATGCAGCCATCCTTTTTGCTGATATACTGCATATTCCGCTCACCCTTGGGTGTGAGGTGACATTTCCTGGGAAGCAAGGCCCCGTAGTTTCTTGCCCTGTAGAACTCGAGGTTAAAAACGTTGAGGAAACATTAGATTTTGTCCGTGAAGGGATTTACTTATTAAAAGATGAGCTGGAAGTTCCCTTAATCGGATTTTGCGGCGGTCCCTTTACGGTATTAAAATATATGCAGGGAAAGCGGTGGATCTATTCCCATCCTGAGGAAACCCACGCTTTATTGCAGCTAGTGACAGACCAGAGTCTTGCTTATTTAAAGCTGCAAGAAGATGCAGGAGTCGATGCCATTCAGATTTTTGAATCTTGGGCAAATACCCTTTCCCGAAAAGACTTTTGCACCTTTGCCCTTCCCTATTTAAAGCAACTTGTAGATGGGGTAGATATTCCCGTTATTCTTTTTTCTCGCGGTTCTTGTCACTTAGTTTCTGATTTGGTTGCGATGCAACCGAGTGGCATTAGTTTTGATTGGTTTAGCGCCCTTTATGAAATGCGCCAAAAAGTTCCACAACATATCGCGATACAAGGAAACTTAGATCCAGAAATCCTTTATGCTTCTCCTTCTATTATTCAGAAGGAAACCGAAAAGCTTTTAAAGAGTATGGAGGGAGATCCCGGATTTATCGTCAATTTGGGACACGGGATCCTTCCGGATATTCCTGTCGATCATGTGAAGTGTTTTGTCGACACCGTCAAAAACTACGCGCCCTTAATCTCTGAGTAAAAATTATTCTTTGCGTAATACCTCTATACCTATACCATTCTTTTACTCAATCACATGAGAGCTTTTTACCATGTCTTTTATACCTAGTCTTTCTTCTTCCAGTTGTCACTACAATAATGGCTGGACTTTTGGTAAACCTAACACGACTTTCAAAAGAGTGAGTGATTATTCCTACAACATCACGCTACCTTCTCTTAGAAGACATCGAATCAATGAGCAACTAAAAATAAACGGTTTAATACGAGGGGATGCAACATCTAGAGAAAATAATTGTTTATTACACACCATTTTTCAACAACTCCCTATAGAAATAAGGGGGGATTTTTCGGTTTTTACAAGTGCCATCCGAACGCGTATTGAGAAAACAAACGGTGAAGAATTAAGCATTAATGACGAGCTTGAAGG
>JAKQGT010000113.1 GCA_029556005.1 Chlamydiota bacterium
CGCTTTGAAAACATCTCTGAAAGTGAGGGCTGCCAAGGTTGTATATCCTCCAGCGCTCCCTCCTTTGATAGCCATTTTTTCTCTATCGACTCTTCCTTGATCGGCTAAATATAAAGCGCCATTTACACAATCGTCGATATCTACAATGCCCCAGTTTCCTTTTAAGCGCTCACGATACTCCCGTCCATAACCAGTACTTCCCCCATAGTTCACATCTAAAAAGGCAAATCCGCGGCTCGTCCAGAACTGAATTTCCAAGTTTAAAGAGGAGGTGACATGAGCAGAAGGTCCCCCATGACTTTTTACAATGAGAGGGGGTTTATCGGTTCCTTGATAATCTTTGTTCTTGGGGGGATAGAAAAAGCCAAAAGCAGTGTTCCCCTTTTCTGTCGGAAATTCGAGGGTTTCAGGTAAAGAGATGTACCCTAAATCGATTGTGAGCGTTTTTGAAACGCGGAGTCTTTCCACTGTTTTAAAATCGTAGCGTATTAAGCTCTTCACTTCCGTTGGAGAAGATCCCATAAAGTAAAGCGTCTCCCCTTGTGCGTGGAGATTACCCATGCAAGTAAAAGGGAGGTCTAGGGTTTCTAAAGTGCGTTTTTCGGGATCAATCATTCCTAAGAAATCGGTTCCTTTTACGGTGAAGATAGAAGCGATTTTCCCATTGGGTAAAAAGGCGTAGCGAGAAACCCCAAAGACCCATAAAGGTTGTCCAAATTCAGCCTCCATGGGGTAGCAAGCTTCCACCTCTTTTTTCCCTAAGCGGTAGAGATTCCAAAAACCGGATCGATCGGAAACAAAGTAAAGGGTTCCATCGGCGCTCCATTCCGGCTGAAAAATCGATTCGCTCATTCCCCCAGCAACCTCTTTGAGATGCATGAGCGAGCCATCCGGAGCAAGTTCTCCAACCCAAAGGGTGGTTCCGTCCCAAGGCATATTGGGATGATTCCAGGTGATGAAAGCTAGATGGGTTCCTTGAGGATGGAGAGCGGGCATTCCATAGAAGTCCCACCCTTCATGAATTGGGGTGATGGTGTGTGTTTTAGGATCTATTTTGACGAGTGTGTTAACAACATGATGTTCTGAGTGATGCTCTTCTTGAACTGCATACAAAAGGTTCCGTTGGGGATCAAATAGGGGATTTGCGTACCGTTTTTTATCAGCTTGGCTGATATCCGTGATGCTGCCTTCTGAAGATTGCGCATAAAAATGTTGGTCTTGATCGTTAGAAAAATAGACTGTTCCTCCATGAGCGGTGAAGACCCCCCCTCCATATTCATGAACGCGTGTTCGCGCATTATAAGAGCTAGGAGTGATCTCTACTGCTTTTCCCTTTTCCCACTTCATGACAACAGAGCGCCCTTTTTCAGAAGGACGCGTTTCATTCCAGTAAAGGGTCTCTCCATCAATCACAATATCCCCCAACTTGATTGCCGCTTCAACAATCATCGATGAAGTGATAGGGGACTTCCATGAGCCGTGTGGTTGAGCTTCCATTTTTGCATTACCGATCGCTATTAACAAAATACCTAAGCGAAAAAGCATGGAAAAATGCTACTAGAACATTTTTTCAATGTAAAGAGAAGATTATTTTTTTTTTGAGGTTGAGGCTCCAGAGAGACCAAGATGTTCAATACTTCTATCTACTAATAGATCTAAAGTTTTACTGAGAGATTTTTGTTCATGAATTGCTATTTTACTTAGCAAATAATGCCTTTCAGCACTTGTTCGGTAAGCAATGTTTCCCTTGAATTTCTTTTTGTCAATAGGCTCAGGGATTGGATCGCCTTGTTTTATATAAAGCTTGATTGCAGCTTTAATAGCATCTTGAATGGATTCCATACCCTCTTCTATTGTTTCAGCATCAGTACAAACACCAGGAAGCTCATTCACTCGAATGATATAGTAAGATTTTCTGTTATAGCTTTCTTGCTCTATTGTATAGCTCCAGTTTAAATTAAGATAATAATGTAGATTTTTTTTCCTAGTAGCCATGGTCTCTTAACACCTCTTTAATATCTCTAACTTGGTAGGGCAGAAGCTCCGTTCTTTTTTTAATAGAAATATTTTTTCCATAACCCTTCTTTCTAAAAACATGGTGTGAACCGCAAACTATAACTTCAAAACCCAAGTTTTTTAATATACGTTCCGCATCGTTATAAGAGACTGAACGGTTTTGTAGGATTTTAAGTATAAGCTTATCAATTTTCACCATATTTATATGATATCATATTTGATATCATATATAAAGGGTTTTTGTAATATATTGATAGTGAAAAACTTGTGAGTTTACACCTGGTGGGCACGTCCTTTCCAGTGGGAGGGGGGATATTTGGCTTCTGTAAGGGAGAGTTTTTTGACCCCTTCATCGAGCAGGTCGATGTTAAGCCTCATGGCGAGGAGGAGTAAGTTATTGAAGATATCTGCAACCTCTTCGCGAATATGCTGTGCAAGCTCAGGGTTTTGCATGACCTGTTCACACTCATCCATAGAGAGCCAACGAAAGATCTCTGCAAGTTCCCCCACTTCAGAGATGAGAGAGAGGACGAGATTCTTGGGATTATGAAATTGATCCCACTCTCGATCTCTCACGAATTTCTTGAGTTTTTCCTTGAGAATGTCCATAAGAGTTAAGTTACGCGATAGGAGAATATATGTCATTAGTGGTCCTTAACAAAAATTCTTCGAGTCATTTCGAGAGTGAAAGCTCGCTCAAATCATCGACCGCCAGGCTACGCAAGTTTATCCGTATTCATGGAATACGAATGAACTTGCGTTCGGTGATTTCAGCGGCTTTGACGCCGAAATGATCTGAAGAATTTTTGTTAAGGACCACTTGCACTTCTGGTGCTTTTATTGGTTTTTTTAGGCATTGCCTTGCGTCAGGTTTTTCGGATCCCATTAAAAATCTGGCAGATCATGGGAGCAGGGGCTGTCCTTGT
>JAKQGT010000139.1 GCA_029556005.1 Chlamydiota bacterium
TTTGAGTATAAGATTGAGTACGATTACATAGAGATCTCTAATCCCTTCAGAAGAGTAACTGTATGAAGAATACATTGAGAAAAAGAATGCAAAAGCAAGAAATTTTAGTTTTTTCATAAGCTTAGGTTAGATTTCAAACAAATTTTTTTGTTAGAAGGGGCCCGTGAAGGAGGCGTCGGGGACGTCGAGGGGGGCAGAATTGCGGTGCTCGAGAAGTTTTTCAAGGATGTGTTGTGCTTTGGAGGGCATGCGGAGGGTGCGGAAGGCTTGGAGGGCGATTGATTTGGCGGAGGGATAGTAGTGGTTGGCAAGGGCCCAGCTGGAAGGACTGGGACGATCGGGATAGGTGACACGGGCTGGAGGGGCTTTGAAATCATTAAAGGCCTCTTCCGAAAGTGAGGCAATGACCTCAGCAGCAACTCCGCAAGATTTCCAGTCGGGATCAGCGACAAGGAGTCTTCCGGTTTTGCGTACAGATTTAATAAGGGTCTCTTTGTCAAGCGGCTTGACACTACGGAGATCGATATGCTCCACAGAGACGCCCTGTTCTTCAAGGATTTTACAAGCTTTCCTTCCTTCAAGTGACATATGAGAACATGTGACTAATGTCAGATCATTCCCTTGTTGGATGATGTGAGCTTTTCCAATGGGAACCTCGTACATTTCTTCAGGAACAGGGCCATGGGTGTGATGGAGCCAACGGTGTTCAAGAAAAACAACAGGATTATTATCTTTTGTGGCACTGATGAGAAGCCCTTTGGCATCGTAAGGGGTAGAGGGCATGACCACTTTTAATCCGGGAATCGCTGCAAAAAGGCCATGAAGAGATTGAGAGTGTTGGGGGCCTTGTCCCCATCCTCTTCCAATGACGAGACGTAGTACGAGAGGGACCTTCATTTGATCCCCAAACATGTAGTACCACTTCGACGCGTTATTGATGAGCTGATCCATAGCAAGGAGGAGAAAGTCCACCCGTTTAAAGGTGAGAATGGGACGCATTCCCTTAATCGCAGCCCCGATAGCAATCCCCATGATGGCATTTTCTGAGAAAGGGGTATTCATTACCCGTTCTTTCCCGAACTTTTCTTCAAGACCAATTGTTGTTCCATAGGCCCCTTTGGGGTCTACAACGCCTTGACCCAAAAGAAAAACAGAAGGATCTGTTTCTAATAACTGGGTATGGGCTTCGAGTAAGGATTCATTAAACTTGAGCTCTCTTTCCATACGACTTACTCTGCATAGGGTTTTTCATAATCAAGATCAAACTCAGGATAGGGGCTTTCTTCGGCAAAGGAGAAAGCATATTCGATTTCTGCAGCTACTTTTGCTTCCATTGACTCTAAGATTGCAGAGGTCAAAATGTTTTGATCGAGGAGTTTTTTCTCATAAACTTTGAGGGGACAGGTGTTTTTCCATGCTTTGACTTCTGCCTCTGGGCGGCACTCTTCACCATCTTCTTTAGGACCCACGTGGCTGCGGAAACGGTAAGTATCCAGCTCAATAAAGGCGGGTTCTTTTTGGGTTCGGATATGATGGATGGCTTCTTGAGTGAGTCGATAAACCTCTTCTACATCATTCCCATTTCCATGGGAGGCAAAAAGACCATTCGCTTGTGCGATTTTAACGCGATCGCGTTTTTTGCTTTGCCGCGCTGAAAGAGGGGAGTACATGGAGTAAAGGTTGTTTTCACAAATAAACAGGGTGGGGAGGCTTTTCAGGGAGGCAAAATTGAGGCTTTCTGCAAAAGCCCCTTCTTCTGTTGCGCCATCTCCAAAGAAGATCGTGGTGATCTCTTTTTCATTTTTTAGGGAGGAAGCTAGTGCTAAACCGACTCCAATAGGGATAGTATTGGCAGCAATGGCTGTCGAACCATACATTCCCGCATTTAAATCGACAAGATGCATGGAGCCTGCTCTTCCAAAAGAGCATCCTGTTTTTTTCCCATGGAGCTCCGCAATCATTTTATTGAGGTTACCCCCCTTGGCAAGATAGTGGGCATGACAACGATGGTGACTGATGATCGCATCTTTTTTTTCAAGCGCTTTACAGACTCCCACAGCGATCGCTTCTTGTCCGATACTAAAATGCATGGGGCAACGCATCTTCTGTTCTGCATAGCGATCAGCAATGGTTTCTTCAATTCTTCGAATCCGTAGGATCTCAAAAAATAGATCGAGTTCTAAGCTTTCATTTTCCATAAGCTACATCTTTTAGGGGTTTAAAATCCCATGAATCTGTTTTTGTATGCAAGAGAAAAAAACCCAAAACTCAGGTTAATAGCGGTAGGCGGCTCTACTTTTTTGTCTTTTGAGGAGCTCGGTGAGGGGATTTTCTTCAGCCGATTCCTTCACCTCTTCTAATGAAAAGCGAGGCGAAAAGTTCAAGAGTTTTTCAATTTTTTTTGAAGAGAAGGGGAAAACTTCTTCTTGGCCTAGGATTTTTGTGGGAGAAAGGGGATGATATCCCACATTATAAATTTCCCCATTTGTTTGATGTGAGGGAGTTTTAAGAAGCTGCAGATAGACTTCAACTAAATCGCGAATATGGAGCCAGGGGGAATGTTCAAACGGACCTGTTTCTACAGGATTCCTTTGAGGACGCCATCCAGGAGCTGCACCAAAAACACTTCCGAGGCGTAGGATTGAGCAGGAAAAGCGGGTGTTATTATGCTCCATTAAGATTTTTTCACAGGCATTTTTATACTTACCATAAGAAGATAGAGGATAAGGAGAAGCTTCCTCTGTCCTATTTTTTACATTTCCGTAAACAGCAAAAGAAGAGGTGAAAATAAAACGGGTAGCGATTTTTCTTTTGGCAATTTGTACAAAGGATTCAAAAGAGGTAGTTTCAAGATTTTCTAAACTACAGGCTAAATGGAGAATAGTTTCACACCCGTTTAAGGCCTCTTCCATGAGCTTAAGATCCTGTACATCTCCTTTCACCAGGGACAGCTTGGGGTGATCTTGGATGGGTTCAAAGATGGCTTCACCTTGAAGGAATAGGTCGTAAACCGTGACTTCATATCCTGCTTCAATGAGTGCAGGGATGAGGAGAGAGCCAACATATCCTGCTCCTCCAGGAATAAAAACATGCATAAGATGATTCCTTGAAAACTTCCACTTTAATCCAGAATATCCATTTTTGCAAGAGGAAAAGCCCCAAGTTTTTGGGGCCTATTTTTCATTACCAGGTATACGCTCCATAGGTCCCGTCAGGATTGAAGGGATTATAATTATATTGGAGCATTAAAGACCAAGAAGTGGAAGTGGTACTAGGAAGGGGGTTAGCAAACCAGCCAAAGGGAATCATATACCGTTTGCTAGCATAAATAAAGGCTAGTTGTCCAGAGGAAATAGGCACCAGGGTGTTATAATTTTCTGGACGCACAGGAGTGTAGGCCTCTGTTTCAGCATACTGGTCACTTCTTAAGGTGAGAAGGTATTTCACCATGCTATCATGATCGGTTTGCAGTGCTGCTACAAATTGTTTTGCTTGTTGCTGCTCTTGAGGGGAATATTTTGAAGACGACTCCACAGCGGTGTACTGCGTGATCAAAACACGGACCATATTAATGGCGCCAGCAGTCCACTCAGCAGAGATGATTCCTTTTTGGTAATCCCCTCCTTTTCCATTGTTGTCTTGGTCAGAATATCCCACACCCCAAAGGGCATTTTGAGGTCCATAAAAGGCTCCCCATTCTTTGACGTTTTGCCAAATGTTATAGGCTGTTCCAAATCCAAACCAGCTATCAATGGTAGGTTGCCCTAGAACGGAGACGCCCCAAGTGTTTACATCAACAGCTTTGGGTTCCACAGTGGGTGACCAAGTTGGTTGGCCGGGTTTATCTGCCACTCCTCCTTGATAGAAGATCCCATGGGTTTTGTCCCAAGCATAGTTTTGCATGTATCCTAAGATTCCACTTTTGCCATCTTTTCCATAGATGATTATCTGAATGGTGGCGAGAGCTTCTTGAATTTGACTTTTTTGATCTGCAGTTAAATTTGGATCGTATTGCAGTTCATCTTGAAGAACTTTTTTAAAAACAATGAGTCCAGCTAGAGTGGATGCATTGTTCTCTGTCGACACTTGGTAGTCTACCGTTCCACTCCCTGTGTTTCCTAAAGATCCTTTTACAGCATAGTACATCGCCCCTGTTGACGGTGACTGCATGTAAGAAAAGGCGACTAAGACATTCAGCGCATTTTGTACTGCAGGCGCATTAAAAGGGACACAGTCGGCTCCTTGGGATTGTTGTTTGAGCAGTTCGGTTTGGAGGGGCCCAATGAAAAATGCCCATGCGTTTTCTCCTGTAATGGGTTTCCAATCCATCCACGTTACAATGCCGGCTTTATAGCGGGGATTCGAGGGAAGCCCCACAGCTGTAATGTGGCTGATATATGGAGTTCCCATAAAAGGGTCTGTGGAAAGCCAATTCTGAGTCACCATCCGAAAAAAGTAAGCATTTTTAGGATCTTTAATCGTGTTTTCGTAATAGTCGAAGGTTTGATTGGAGACAGCACGGTTAGCTCCTTCTGTGGGGGGAGGGTTTGTAGGAGGAATATTCCCATCATAGCCGATTTGGAGAAGGAGGTTTTGGTTATTGGTAAGATCAAAAAGCCCTTCAATTCCTGAAGGGGGGTGAATCCCTGCTTTGGCTGCAACCGCGAGACCAATTTGCCAACAAGCTGCATCGTAAATATCCGTTCCATTGTAGACATTCAGTCTTTCTGTTTGAAGTTTGCCGCCCGTTGTATTGGGATCAGGGGTCAGTGTGTAATCACTATGAAATGTATCTGTTACATCTAAGGGGCTTCCTTGTGAGGGAGTGACTGTTGTTGGGACATACTCTCCCCAATAGGCAACAGTACTATAGTAACTTAAGGGGAGTCTGACACCAGAAAGAGCCTCTGTTGTTCCCACATAAGTCACCCCTGTACCACTCTCTTCTTGAAAGTTACCATCTGAAACTAAAAAAGAGACAATAGCGGTCACCTCATCTTCCGTTTGAAAAGGGGGAAAGGTCCCTGTTCCAAACAACTGACTGAAAAGAATCAAGGGGGCAATAAAAAAAAAGTTTTTCATAACGTTTACCTTTTGTGTACCGAAGTCGTTTGAATAGGGTAACCGATCCTAAAAAAAAAATTCACTAACAAATAGATTTTTAGGAACCTATCCCACTAATCCATTTCCAGTATTTTTTTGCCTTTTCTGCTGATTTTTCCCTTTATTTTGAGGCCTTGTCTCTTGGACAATGTCCTCAAAATGAAGGGAAAAAATCTTCAAGAAAAATCTAAAAAAATCCCCTTAAATAGATTAGTGGGATAGGTTCAGGTAGAAATTTAATCTAAAATCTCCCTAGTATTTATGGATGAAAACGGTCTGTTTAGATGCAAGAAAAATAGAAATCGGGGGGATTGGGACCTATCTTCGCA
>JAKQGT010000166.1 GCA_029556005.1 Chlamydiota bacterium
TAGCTCTTCTCTTTTAAGAGATCCATCGATCTCAGGAGAGTATTTTTCTGGTGAACCCCAATGGAGTGGACCCAAAAAAATACTCTCCTGAGATCGATGGATCTCTTAAAAGAGAAGAGCTAAAAATAAAAGATAAAGTCGTGATTGGATTTATCGGCACCTTTGGGAAATGGCATGGCGCTGAGGTGCTCACGGACTGTTTTGGGAAACTCTTAAACGAGTATAGAGAAAAGATCCACCTCCTCATGATTGGAGATGGGATCATGATGTCAGAGGTTACTCAGAAGATTCATGATTACCAGATGGAGAGCTGTGTGACCTTGACGGGGATGATCCCCCAATCAGAGGCACCCGAGTATTTAGCTGCCTGCGATATTTTAGCCTCTCCCCATGTTCCCAATAGCGATGGCTCCAAGTTTTTCGGTTCTCCGACAAAGCTATTCGAATACATGGCGATGGGCAAAGGGATTGTCGCTTCAGATCTCGATCAAATTGGAGAAGTCCTTGAGCATAAGAAAACAGCTTACCTTGTCAAGCCAGGTGATCAAGAGGCTTTAGTCCAGGGACTCAAAGTGCTAATCGAGGATCCCGACTTGCGCCAAACTTTGGGGATAAACGCCCGAGAAGAAGTCGTTAAAAATTACACCTGGAAACAACATACCCATAAAATCCTAGAAAAACTCAAAGAGCTATGTCCCTCCGCCTGATCAAACGCGCGCTGCGCCTCCCTCCCCATCTTGTCTTGTTGAAACTCCTCCGTATGGCGAAAAATCGTTGGCACCAGTATCGTCGGGAACAAAGAGACCAAAAATATCCCACTTACTCCTCCTATAAGGGAAAACTCCATTCTTTCGTCACCCCTCCACGTGCTATTCCTCAATATACGAAAGATCTCCTGAGTCACTCCTTTGATTTACTCGGGAGTGGTCCTGTAGAGGTCAAATATGGGCTCAAAGCCCCAGGTCTTGAAGGACATGTCTACCCGAGTCAAGCCGCTTTACCTCTAAACAACCGGATCAACCCCAAAAATCTAGACTATGCGGAAAAAGTGTGGAGTCATCTCGATCCCGATTATACTCCCCTGGATTGGCAAATCGATTTTAAATCAGGATACCGCTGGGAGGAAAAAACACCCAGCCATAAAATTGCTTATGGGCACCTTCCCGGAGTCGATGTCAAAGTTCCCTGGGAGCTCGCACGCATGCAGCATCTCCCCCAACTCGCCTGGGCCTATGGAGAGACTAAAGAGGAAAAATATGTGCGGGAATTTCAAAATCAAATCCTCGATTTCATTGCCACCAATCCTCCCCGCTTTGGTGTCAACTGGAGCTGCACCATGGATGTGGGCATCCGGATAGCAAATTGGCTGATCACTTATGATTTGATGCAATGTTACGGAGCCTCTTTCTCACCAGAATTTGAAACCTTCTTCATTTCGAGTGTCTATGATCATGGGAAGCATATCATTCACCATTTAGAATGGATGCCGACGTTCCGAAGCAATCATTACTTAGCCAATATTGCTGGACTCCTTTTTGTAGGAGCCTATCTAAGCGGCTGTGAAGAATGGCTAGACTTCGCTATCGCTGAGTTTATCAAAGAAGTCCCTCTCCAGTTTCATCCAGATGGCTCTTCTTTTGAAGGGTCTACAAGTTACCACTGCCTCTCTGCACAAATCGTTGCTTATGCCTCGGCTTTAGCCATCTCCGTTAAAGGAGAGCGGTGTTTTCCTCAGGAATATTATGAACAGCTCCATAAGATGGCCCTATTTGTCCAAGATATAACTAAACCCAATGGGGCAATTGTCCAAATCGGCGACCATGATAGTGGCTATCTCTTCCGCCTTTTCCCCCCTTACGATCAACACCTCAATCGACAACTCTTAATCGATGAACTCCACTTCAAAAGTCTCTATCCCCACCCCTTTCCCCTCTGCAAAGAACCCTCACACACGTTCATCTCGGGGGATTTAACTCTATTAAAAGAGACCTTTCCTAAAACACAGATTGCCTTTCCTTATAAAAAAGAAAGGATCGATTGTAGGGCTTACCCCGATTTTGGGATGTATATCTATCGTAGTCCCCATCTCTTTCTATCAGTACGCGTCGGATCGATTGGCCATTTGGGGCGAGGAGGTCATGCCCATAACGACCAACTCAGTGTTGAACTCGTCATCGATGGAAAAGAAATAGTCGTCGATCCAGGAACCTATCTCTATACACCGCTTCCGAAAAGGAGGAATGATTATCGCTCCGTCACAGCCCATTTCGCCCCCCAAATTTTGGAGAAAGAGCCGAGTGGGATTGAATCAGGAGTGTTTATCCTAGATAGAGATCCTAAAGGAAAATGCCTCCATTTTGATCGCCACACCTTTTTAGGGATGCATACAGGTTATGGTTTCCCCGTCTATCGTTTGATTCAGTTAGGGGATCAGATTGTCATTACTGATTATTCTACTAAAGATCCCCTTGTTCCCCTCGAAAAGGTCCTCAAACAGGTACAACAGGTCCCCTTTTCTCCCGGTTATGGAATGATTAATTATGAAAATAACAATCATTGTTGATGCTTTTCGTGCTTTTGCCACTGCATCATATGCATTAGAGAAAGACCCCCAAAATTATTACTTAACAAACTCTTGTGTATCTGTTTCTCAACTGGCCCAATCCGCTCATGATCCCCTACTTATTGGAAAACCAGAAATCGGTTCTATACTTACCTACCACATTCCCAACTCCCCTACAAGAGTAAAGGAAACTCCTATTTTAGGAAGAGATGTGATCCATCGAACAGCAGCAGGCGCTTTAGGAATTTTAAAAGCAACCGATGCTGACCTGATCTTAGGTGCGAGTTTTGTAAATGCAGATGCAACTGCAGCCTATGTTCGCTTGTACAAAGGAGCCCAAGTAAAAATTGTTCCCATGGGACATGAGGGAACAACACCCTCATTTGAAGATGACCTCTGTGCAGAATATATTGATTCTCTCATTAGAAATGAGTGGAAGGATCTAAGCCCATTTATCGACAAACTCAAAGATGGGCCTGGCAAGTATTTTTTTGGGGAAGATCAATGGCAATACCCCAAAGAAGACTTTGATTTGTGTATAAAAACAAGACGTTTTCCTTATGTTATTGTTGCAAAGATACAAGGAAACTACGCATGTTTAAAAAGGGTAGATGTTCAACTTCCTCAACCATATCAAGTATAAGATCCCGAATCCCACGACCTTTCCATTTAAGTGCATTAAGCTTTTGCTTTGTCATAGTATTCCAATCTTCACGACTAGTAATCTTCTTAATTTTGACCATATAATCAAAAACCGGAGTATTTAATGCAAAATGCATGGGATGAATCACAAGAACCTTAACTCCCTCTTGGAGAAGCCTTTTTCTTAATGAATCATCCACCTCAAGAGAATGCTTATGCCATAAATACCCCCCATCTTCCATAAAAATAGGAACTTCCAGAAATCCAAAACGATCTCTAAAAGGAGAAATAACTTCTAAATCACTACAAACGTTAGAGGAAATGCGCATTCCCGCTTCAGCCATGGCTTGTTTCGATTGATTACAGGTTTTAAAACGATGGCACCGAAACACAGGACAATTATGAGGAAGAGCCATCACATAATCTACAACTTGATTAATTGTAGATCCATGAGATGACTCCGAATCAAAGTAAGGATGCAGTCCTACCTCTAATTCACTTAAACAAGCTTCAACTCTAGAAGAGCGATGAGTAATAAAAACAGTAGGGTTGATCTTTCTCTTTTGAAAAAAATCTAACGTTTCTTCAATCGCCGGCTCTGGGGCCCAATCCAAATCTAATGTAATAATTAGCCCCTTCATCGCAGGATCTCATGAAACTGTTTAAAACGCCTTTCATCAATATCATGACGCAAAAAAAGCTCTTCCATAGAAGAATAACTGCGAAGATCCTCTGTCCGCTGACTCGTTGTCCAGGAATCCCCATCTCTCATGTATTGGGCATTCCCATAAGATAAAATGTTAAAAAGAGAGGCATTCATCTCTCTATTATCTTTAAAGTGCAATTGAGTACCTCTTCCATGCAAAGCTTCCCTTGCATGGGCGGCAAAAGAGTTAAACACCTCTTGAGAAATAGCATGCTTCTGATCTTTTTCTGGAGCATCGTAAGACATGTACTGGTAAAACTTCCACCGCGCTACTTTTCCTTTTGCTTCTTCAATTGCATTCAAAATAAAGCTCAATTCATTTGCCAGAGACATGTGATTTTTTTGGCTTATTACACTGTGAAGTTTCAATTCAATACCACATTTCGTAAGACGGCTACAGACATGGACAATACGATCGAAATACTGATGAAATTTCTGATTATTTCTTCCAATAGAAGTCAAAAAGTTATCTTGGGCTCCATCAATTGTGACAGCAACCATATCGACAACACCTTCCATCTCAGAAATCACATTTTCATCTAAAAATGTGCCGTTGGTGTACACTTCGATTTCTAGATTTTTTGCTGGGTCTTTGCTTTTATACTGACGGATATGACGGAGGAGTTCAATAAATCCGCTAGGGGGACGTTTTCCAAAAATTACAACTTCTCCTCCTGACAGTGTTAATCTTCGAAAATTTAACCTCTCATACAGATGGGAAATAAATTCCTTCTTTGCCTCTAAATCAAGCTCTGCTCTGAGTTGATGAGACGCATTTTCCAAGACACAATAGCTACAACTTAAATTACACCGATTTGTAACCATCCAGTACCCTTTATAATAAGTTTGCGACAAATATTATCTCCTAAATAGTTGAAAATTCATTGATTAATACCCCATCAAAATAGCGAATAAGCTCCTTATCACTAGGTCCATCTCCAAAAACTTGCACTCTTCCAGACCAACGAATGTGATTTAATAAACGATGAACGGCACGTAATTTAGAAGCTTCCCATGGCAAGATAAAGGTTTCACCTTCATAACGTTCTATCCGATGGCCCATAAGTAATTGAGAAGTGTCTCTACAAACTACCTGTAAAATTTGACCATCATATTCTATCAATCTATAGTCTGAAATAATTTTGCTAAGAGCTTCAACCTGATCCGACAGCAATGGAGTAACCCACAAAGTTTTTCCTTCACCATCCGATACTACCCCCCCACTATAACTTATGATCCAATCTACCTGAAGACCATAGGCAGCTATTTTTTTTAAAATGTCTTCAACGCCTCTTGCTGTACAAATCACTCGAAAGGGAAATCTTTTAAAAGAATCAAAGGATCTTTTAGTTCTTTCTTCATCATATTTATGGTAAAGAGTTCCATCAAAATCACTGATTGCTAGCATTTCCTTACGAAAAATCTTTGCAAGTAAGAGTCGAGATAAAAAGCGTTCATTAAAAAGAAATCCAATCTCAAGAGATTTTCGAGATAAACTCTCATAGCAAGAAATCATCGTTTCAATATGCAAAATCACCTCATCATCCTCATCAACAAAATGGATGTAAGGGGCACCTTCTAAAAATTCAGCAGCAGCATTTCCAGCTCGCTTCACAATATTCGGAAGCCCAGCAGCTAACGTCTCAAAAATTGCCCTACCAAAAGTCTCACATTTAGCCATTGATAAATGGAAGTGCTTGTCGTTTAAATAAATATAAAGGTGCTCATGAGAGACATAACCAAGAAAATGAACAGAGTCTTGTAAATTCAAAAACCTTACTTCTTTGATAAGAGTTTTAAAATATTTTTGATCTTGGATAGGACCAATAAGAGCAAGAGTGCTCCCTAAAAAATGCTGGCGTAATTTTGCAAAAAGCCGAATTAAACCTATCGTATCTTTTTGGGGTTTAATACTTCCTAGGGAACAAAATCGAATCGGCTCTTGAAGTGAACGTAGATGAGGGTTTAAAGCAGTTGTTTCTACTCCACGTGGGACAACATAAATGGATTCTTCAGGAACTGAATATTCTTTTAAGAGTTGCTCTTTTTCGAAATAACTCGGTGTAAGAATATTTCTGGCATTTGCCAAGACATTTTGTTCTCTTTCAAAATATTGATCAGGAACATTTTCACCAGAGAGTCTATAGGAAGGAGTTAAAAACATCGGAAACGTCCACACTTCTTTATCTGGGCTTAAGGGAAAATTGACTTGCCCAAATTGCATCGAGATATGCGCAAAAATAATATGGGTAAACTCTTTTTCTACTTCTTTGACTTTTTCTCCAATAAAATCAGCATTAGTGAGACGTCTGATAAAACGATTCGAGGAATTATTGGGATAGTGAAAATGCCATCGGACACTCTCCTCTCTTTCACCTCCAAATTGCATAATGCTTAAGGAAGATTTCAACTCGCGTCTTAGAGTACTCACCAAACGAGCACCTCCATCACGTTGTGCCATATCAGGACTGCATTTTTCAGTTACAAGAAGCACTTTCACGTCTAAACAAATCCTTGTATTGAGCAAAAATATGGCTCCAACAGTAAGTAGGATCGAATTTCCCCTTACTAGGCAGGTTTTGAAGTGTTTGAGCAATCACTTTTACTATTTGCTCTTCTGGAAAAAGATCAACAAGTATTCCCTTATCACCCTTCACAATTTCTGGTAAAGCTCCACTATTTCCAGCAATCACAAAAGTCCCAGCAGTCAAAGCTTCTAGAATTGAACGCCCCATTCCTTCCGAATGAATATAACGCCCCCCAGGAACTGATGTAAGAACATCTCCACTTAGTTGTATATAGACATCTGCGTTAGCAATCTCCTGGCAAGTTTTCTGATTATTTAATACCCCAAGAAATGTGACACTTCCCAAAAGATTAATTTCTTGTGCAAAAGCTTTCACTTCATCCAGCAACGGTCCGTCACCTGCTAATCTCACATTTAATGAAAAACCTATTTTTACAAGCTCCTTTATTATCCGGAGAAAAAGTTTATGATTTTTGTAGGGAACAAAACGAGCTGCGGAAAAGATGCGTAGCGGAGAACTCACCTTTTTTTTTCCTGATTTTAAAGCCTCGCTATTGACTCCTCCAACAGATCGAAAAAAAGAACAAGTAATGCCTAAATCACGTAGGCGACTTTCTGTATATACTGAATTCGTAATGAGTACATCTATCGATTGATTAAGTACTTTAACCCAATAACGCTGTCTTAAAAAATGATCCAAAATATGGTTCTTGACTAAGGGAGCTTTTAAGATTTCATTTCCCCCTGTCCTATAAAGGAATAATGCATTAGGAAATTGATTTCTGATTTCCTCTAGTTCTTCAATCCAGCGCCCGCTATTAAAAAAAACAATCTCAGGATTAAAATGATGATAGTTGATTGCCTCTCCCGTTTCTTTAAATACAAGGGTATCTCTTCCATCTTTATCTTTAGAAACCACATCTAATAATGGAAACTGTAAGTGATCTTTAAAATAATCGATAAAATACCCTCCATGCATCTCCATTCCTCCTGAAAGGGGAGGCAAACGATCTGCAAAAAATAAAATCCCTCTTTTCTTCATCGCTACTACTCTAAAAAACCAAAAGTAAGAATGCTACAAAAGAAATTATTATTTTGTCATGCACTTAGATTGCACTGAAGGTAAGAACCCTCCTATCTGCGCATCCCAAAGAGACTTATAATGTCCATTCTTATTAAGGAGGTCTTCATGAGAACCATCTTCAATAATCTTTCCATTATCAAAAACTAAAATCCGATCCATATTCAAAAGAGTTGAAAGGCGGTGTGCAATGATGAGTGTTGTTTTTTCTTTCATCACCTCAAACAAAGTCTCTTTAATGGCTTTTTCTGTGACCGCATCTAATTGAGATGTTGCTTCATCAAGTATCAGCAGAGGAGCATTTTTTAGTAAAACTCTTGCAATAGCTACTCGCTGCCTTTCTCCTCCTGACAACTTCACACCCTGTTCCCCAATAAGCGAATGATACCCTCTTGGGAGTTGGAGAGCAAACTCATGTACATGTGCTTTTTTAGCTGCTTCAATCACTTCCTCATCTGAAGCACTCACTCTCCCAAAGCGAATATTATCCATGAGTGTTCTGTGAAATAGGGAAGGATTTTGTGGAATCAGACCGATACAAGAGCGAAGCGTATTTTGATCAACAGATTGAATATTTTGCCCGTCAACTAAAATCTGTCCATGAGTGACATCATAAAGACGCAAAAGCAAATTGATAAATGTCGACTTCCCACTACCCGAGTACCCCACTACCCCCACTTTCTGACCAGAGTGGATCGTCAGAGACTTATTAATAAAAAAAGGCCTATCAGGAGTATAGTGAAAACCTACCCTATCAAAAACAATTTTCCCAGCTTTTACTTTAAGTGGAGGAGCGTTTTTTTTATCAACAACTTCTACAGGTGAAAAAATAACCTTTAAAGAATGACGGCACTTTCCCCAAGCTTCATTTAGTTGATCGATCAGCTCAGTACCACTCCAAACATTCTCTGTGACATACAAGGTTGAACCTAAAATAAAAGCAAAGTCTCCAACCGTTATTAAATCAGAGATTTTAAAACGAATTAAAAAATAAATAATAAATCCAACAAGACAGGTAATAGAAAACCCCTGAAAAAAATAGAACTTAATTAAGAATCTCTCTTTTTTTTGAAACATTTCCGTCATCTGATTTAATGATTTTTTAATAAACGTTCCTTCAAAAACTCTCCTTACAAACAGCTTTACACTAGAAAAATTTGTAATACTATCCACCACTCTTCCCGCAACATGTGATTGAGCTGTGGCCAGATCATTAGCTAAGTTTGAAATTTTTTTAGAAAATCTTAAACTCGTTAAAACAAAACACAACGTCCAAATGAGTAGAGCCATAGAAAAAATAGGATGAATACAATACATCGTAATTAAGGCCGCTATTAACTGAGCTGCAGACCTTATCAACCGAATCGATAGATTACTTCCAATCCGCTCAAAATTTTCAGCCATAATCATGATATTATTCGCGATCGCTCCTCCAAGCGTCTCTTGAAAAAAGCGTTCTGATTGATTATGAACCCGATCAAACAAACTTTGAATAAGATGATTCTTGATCACTGGAACTATTCTAAGATTAATGTAATTAATGACTCTCCAACAGATGTTATGCATCTCAAAATTCATCACGACAAATATAGAAAATGCTAAAACAATTTTATTATTAATTGGCGAATCATTTAAAACATCTATTAAAATCTTAGTAAAAAAAGCATTCAATAATCCATATATGCCTACAATTGATGCACATAGAGTTAAGGCTATAACTGATAACTTATAAGGTTTATAGAAACTCCAAAAAACCTTCCCTATAGAAGAAGGAGGTTCTTCAGCTAAAAAGTGAAATGATTTGACGGCTTCGCTCTTTCCAATCATGCTTCTCTGCAAAAGACTTATAATCTCCAGTCGACTTTAAATCTTTTAATATATGGATAAATTCTTCTTTAGATGAGGCAAGATGTGCAGGGGATTTAAGATGTTCTAATTCATCCCATTTAGTGCTAACTACTGGAATCCCACTTGCCATATATTCATAAAGCTTAAGAGGGTTGACCCGGTGAATCAATTCAGGATGCCCTTTTACATCAAATGGAATTAGACCTACAGTTGCATGTTGCAAATAGGCGGGGATTTCCTTCCAAGACCGCACACCTAACAAATGTAAATTAGGCAAGTGTTGAAGTTTTTTCCTTTCATTTGGCCCAATAAGCACAAAATTCATATTAGGCAGCGCACGCGCTGCTGACATAAGGAGATCTGTATCAAACCATTCTCGAATAGCTCCTACATAAACTGCAATGGGACCTTTTAAGTTTTGATATTCTAGGGGGACTTCCCGAGAGTGAGCAAAATGTGAAAAATCTACACCGTTTGGTACAAACTCCATACGTTTGGGTTGGGCACTTTTTACATACGTTTCAAGCCCTTTTGCTGTGTAAATAACACAATCAACCTCTCTCATAAGTTTTTCTTCTAAATGCTTTTTTGCAACAGCTGTTTGTTGAAAAGCCTTATTATAATCAGCCAAACGGTAAATAGAATATTTTGGAGAAAGAGTTTTCATTAAAAATGCATGGGTTGGGCTATCAAAATAAAGTAAATCAGGTTTATCAAAGCCTTGATGTTTTAGTTTAGAAGTTAAAGATGGAAATGAAAAAATCTGCCAGTTTTTATGTAGCCACTCAGAACGCAAAAGAGGGTGATTATAAGGCGAAAGTAAACTTCCAGAAAGATATGTCCAAATATTTTCCTCTCTTATCCCTCCTTTACAATAAATTTCAAAACGGCTTTTTAACCCAGGTGTTTGTTTAAGAAGATGAGCTGGAGAGATGGGATCTGAAATAAACGCAACTTTCCACCCTTGACATGCAAAAGCTCTTGCAAAATGATGACTTCCCACCTGAAAAGGGCTTGTCCAATAGTTGGCACAAGCCATAACAATTTTTTTCATGAACTACTCTTTTTGATCTATCACACTTAAACTACCATAATGAATACTTTCATTCCGACATAAAAACCCCTCCTATATTAAAGTTATACCGAAATGGTTTCAAAAATTGGATTTTCGGCTACGCTAAAAAATCAATTTTTGAAACCATTTCGGTATAACAATAGCCCCTCTCTTACATGATGCTGATCACAAGTCCTTCCCAGTCGTGCTGCTGAATAAAAGAGTCGATCTTAGTTAAAGGAACCCCAGTCGCGTGGGCAAATCCAGGAGTATAAAGAAGTAAGTTGTTTTTTGAAGCTTCATGGGCCATGCGCTCTCCAAATCCTCCCACAAAGCTCTTCCACTTAAAGTGATTTCCTTTGATTTTAGGAAGGCGTTTTTTAAGATCCTGACGAGAGTTAATGTATCCCATAAAACGTAAAGGATGGACAGGGGCGATTTTATCTCCCAGTTTTTCCATCTCTTTTTTCTTAAGGAGCAATTCGAATACATTGAGATCGGCAAGTTTCTTAATGAGCTTCTCAATGTTCTTTTGATCTTCTGCATTGAGACGGAGATTATAATATAGCTGAGGATTTGGAGCGTTGCCCTCATTCACAGGAACCGGAGCCCGCATGACACGCACTTCTGGAAGGGTCTCTCGACATAACATTTGCATAAGCTGCGTCAGAGCTTCCGTCCCTAAAGAAAGATGCTCCCAGGCAATTTCTTCGGCTAGTCTCTGTTCATAAAGAGCCCCTGCATTTTCTAGTACATCTAAAAAAGCTTTCTTTGTCTGTGTAAATTCTTCTAAAGAGAGTCCCTCCTGGAGTTTCTGGGTAAATCTTGTATAGAAACTGGATAGCCCATCAAGATTTCCATCAAAAATGAACTTTCCCCCTCTATCTGGAGTAAAAACATAGGCAGTCTTTTCACCTTCAGTAACTTGAGAATGGATCGAGTAAAAAAGAAACTCTTGAAGCAGCGCCTCTTCCGGATCTTCAGAGGAGGATGAGGCAAGAGGATACTCTACTTTAACATCAGGAGAAGGCCATAGGGCATGAAGAGGTCCTCCTAAGAGGATCATGAGAACCATAAGAAATTGCATCGCCAACCTTTTCATAACCAACTCCTTTATGAAGAATTAAATCAGAAAAATGTAATAAAAAAATTCAATATTATTCAACCTCTTTTTCTCTCCAGTTTCACTAAATCAAAAAAATATTTGAAAAATATTGAAAAATCTTAGATGTATAAGTTTGAAAGATTAGTATTTTATTTAACCAGGTCTTATTGAGGAGAAAACAATGAAAAACGTTCCTAAGTCTCAATTACATAGGCTTTGCCCCAAGTGCTTAGCTTTGTCGATTGGAATCGTTTGGGGGATTGCTGTCCTACTTACCGGATGGATCGCGATGACCGGATGGGGATATCAATTTGTTGACACGATGTCTTCTGTTTACACCGGATACTCAGCTTCTTTCGTAGGTGGTATCGTGGGTGGCATCTGGGCATTCTTCGTCGGAGCTATTCTTGGCGGAGCCATTGCTATGGTGCACAACAAACTGATGAACCGATCGTAGGGTTTCAGGGGGATCAGTACACGTGTGCTGATTTCCCTTCTTGAGAATTCCGATTAGAGTTATTCTCAGCTCATGCTGTATCCCTTATTATTCAAGCCCGTTTATAAAGATTATATCTGGGGGGGAAATCGTATCCCCAAAATCTTTCACCGGACAGGTCCCCCCGGAAAATGCGCCGAATCTTGGGAAGTTTCAGACCATCCTGATGGAATGAGCGTCATAGAAAATGGGCCCTTAAAAGGACTCACCCTTCACGAACTATTTCTTGAGAATAAAGAAGCCTTAATGGGAGAAGATTCCCATTTTGAGCGCTTCCCTCTTCTCATTAAAATCATCGATGCAGCGGAAAGCTTAAGTGTGCAGGTCCATCCAAACGATAAAACCGCAGCCAAGTTTGGAGGAGAAGCTAAAACAGAATCTTGGGTGGTGCTAGATGCTACTGAAAAGGCAAGCGTTTATGCAGGGCTAAAAGAAAACATCTCAAAAGAAGAAATTCTTCAAAAACTTCCAACAAAAGAGATTCTCTCTTTGATGCGCACCATTCCCATCAAAAAAGGGGATGTCATTTTTATTCCTGGGGGGCGTTTGCATGCTATTGGGGCAGGAAGTTTGGTCTTTGAAGTCCAACAAAACTCCAATACAACTTATCGAGTTTATGATTATGATCGGGGACGTCCTCTCCACTTAGAACAAGCCAAAAAAGTGATGCGCTATGAAGACATAGAAGATCCTCTCATCACTCCCCTTCCAATAGAAAAAACAAAGGGCTACATACGCACAGAGCTGATTCGTACTCCCTATTTTGTCATGGAAAAGTGGATCATTCATCACACCATTCCTTGGGAAAAACTGGAAGATAAGATGGAAATCCTCTTTATTCTTGAGGGAGAAATCTCCCTCATTCCAACGGGGCGTTCCCTCCTTCTTCCAGCGCACTGTGCCCCTTTAGAAATCCCTACAAGGGGTGTGACCCTATTTAGAGTCTATCTCCCTTAAAGGTTGCTTGTTGCTGTAAATTCTAAATGAGGATTATTCCCCATAAAAACCCTAAGCACAAGGGCTGCCGCTTCGCACCCATATCTTTCTGCATACTCAAGAGGTGTCCGGGGAATGCTTTCGATCGTTCTAATAAACGGGTTCTCCCCTTGATTCAGTAGCTGCATCACTTTTTTAACATTATTTTCTAGTGCTGCAGTAACAAGCTTTGTTGTATACAGCTTGCTGTTTTCAAATCCTATGTGGATATGTTGAGGATGAATTGTTGCCATACTTCTTCTCCAAAATTTAATTGTTAATTAAAAGGAGAAAAAATCCTAACAAATGAAAAAGAAAAACGAAATACGATCAATTATTTTATAATAAAATATACAAACCATTAAATATTTTATTAAGATAATTCTTGGTACAGGACATTTTTTTGAAAATAAGAAGCAAGCGAGGCAAAATCAGAGTTCCTTAAACGACGAGTCCCATAGCCAAAGTGCTATGGGTGAGGAGAAAAGGAAAACTGATGAAGCCGCAGCTGCTTATCATTTCAAAAAAATGTCCTGTACTAAGAAGATAATTGTCTTAGCCCTTCAATCGCTAGGGCCAGAGCGCCCAGCTTGCCAATGTCGTCTCCCAGAATGCTGGGTTCAATCCGACAGTGTTTGAAGGGGATATTCCAGGAAAAATAGGGAAGTGCATTCAAAAGGGGTTTCATAACAAGCTCTTTTTCATGCATAGCAATCGTTCCTAAAAGGATCGCATCGGGATTTAGAGTCATGAGAAGGATCCCTATTCCTTGCGCTAGGCGCTCGATATACTCTTCCCACACTTCTATCGCCAAGGCATCCCCCTTTTTTACAGCAGCGGTCACACTTTTCATGTCGATCTTTTCTAGTGAACCCGCTTCCTCTAAAATACGTGTCTTTGCTCCCCGCTTGATCCTTTCTTGAAGACGATGGGCAACATTGGCTCCCCCACAATAGACTTCAAAACACCCTTTTTGACCACAAGGACAGGGCGGACCTTTGGGATCGAGGACAAAATGCCCCACCTCTCCAGCCGTGTCTGTCCCTCCTAATAGGAGTTTTCCCTGGGTCACAACGCCTCCACCCATTCCCGTACTCATCGTTAAATAGACAAGATTATCGGCATGTTTGGCACTTCCAAACTCCCACTCCGCAAGGGCTCCTGCATTCGCATCATTATTTACAAAAACGGGACGCCCTAAACGCTCCCGGAAATAGCGCACAATGGGAACATTTTTCCATTCAGGGAGATTTGGGGGAGCAATCAACACCCCTTCTTTCACCGAAAGAGGACCTGGAAGGGCCAGCCCAATGCCTCGGATCTCTTCCACCTCTAAATTATGATCGCGCAAGAGATGCCCCACCTGTTCTACCAGCTGGGGAAGCCCTGTATCAGGCCCTTTTAATTGGGCTGTGGGAATACGCTTGTGATCGATAATATTTCCCTCTTCATCCCCAAGACAGATCGAAACCTTTGTTCCCCCGACATCAATTCCAATAAGATCCATTTAATCGACTAGAGCTCCCTTATCTTTCATGTGCTTGACTAGCCCCGGATCGAGTCCAATCGCCTCACGAAAATCTGCTTTTACCACATCAGTTCCCACAAAACGTGCATGGGTAAGATTGGCTTTCTTAAAGTTACACTCCCCTAAATTCGCATTAAGAAAATCTGCCCCCCGACAATCTGCGCCCTCTAAGTTTGCCTTATTCAAATAGGCTCCTTGAAAGTTGACGTTTATCAGGACCGCTCCTTTGAGATCTGTTTTAGTGAGATTACAATTGGTAAGATTCGAGTTACTCAAGTTTGCATTCTTTAAATCGAGTCCACTTAAGTCCCCACCCGATAGATTGACCCCTTGTAAGTGTCTCTTCCCACTCTCTAGTTCTTCAAAACCCGTTCCTCTACACCCTACAAGAAAAAGAAGTAGGCAAATTCCTACAAGACATTTCATATACTCACCCAATCCTTCCCTAATGTGCATGACACGTTTAGGACTACCATATATACTATCCTTTTGTTACTTTAAGAATGACCTTTCTGGAAAGAAAAAAATGCCTTATTCAACAGGATATTCCATTGTTAAAAAGCTCTATGAAAAGGGGTTTACAGCCTACTTTGCAGGAGGATGGGTGCGCGATTTTCTCATGGATCACCCCTCTGATGATATCGATATTGCTACAGATGCGAGCGTAGAAGATATCCAAAGCATTTTCCCGAAAACGATTCCTGTAGGTGTCAATTTTGGAATCGTGATTGTTGTTGAAGAGGGTCATCAATTTGAAGTCGCAACATTTCGAAAAGACCAGGGATATAAAGATGGGAGAAGACCCATTGGTGTTGAGCGAGCAGATCCTGAAGAAGATGCCAAAAGGCGGGATTTTACGATTAATGGGATGTTTTACGATCCTTTAAACGAAAAGCTCTACGATTTTGTGAAGGGACAAGAAGATCTTAAACAAAAAATCGTCCGCGCTATCGGCAATCCTCATGAACGCTTTTTAGAAGATCGTCTCCGAATGATACGCGCTGTACGGTATGCCAGTCGCTTTCATTTTTCTATCGAAAACGAAACCCTTAAAGCGATCTTGGATCATGCCGAAGCTCTTTTCCCCGCTGTGGCAATCGAGCGTGTATGGAATGAGTTTTCTAAAATGTCCGCTTTTCCCAACTTCGATGTGGCCCTTGTCACCCTTCACCGTTTAAATCTCCTCCCCGTCATCTTCCCGATGCTCAAAGAGATTCCGATTGAAGAGATCCAAAGAAGAGTGCATATCCTTCCCTCCTTTCCTGAAGACACCCCCGTCATCGCCAAAGTTCTCGAGTTATTTCCCTCAATGACACTAGAAGAAAAAAAGGACCTCTGCCTCTACCTCAAGCTTTCTAATCACGACCGCGATTTTGTCTCCTTTTACCATCATGCCCAAGAGATCCTTCATCTAGAAAAAGACCGCGCACGTTCTCCCTTTGACTGGGCCCACTTCTATGCCCACCCTTTTTATCCTCTCTCTTTAAAAATCCTAGCAACACACCTTCCTCTTGAGGAAAGACAAACTTTTTTGCAAAAACACCATATGCAAGCAAACGCCCTAAAAATTCCCATTCAAAAGATTCAAAATAAGACCCCCTTTATCACCTCAGAAGATCTGCGCAGGGAAGGAATACCCAACGGGAAGCAAATGGGGACCCTTTTAAAAGAAGGAGAACGTCTTGCTATTAATGAATCCCTAGACGCCCCTGAAAAGATCATTAAACGCCTCAAAAAATCCCAATGGTGGCCTTTATGAAAAAAGCGATCCAACTTCTCCAAAGTGTCGGGGGGCAAAGCCAAGACTTACAAAACCTAGGCATCTCAGAAGATACAATCAAAGTCCTCATTGAAAAGGGGATCATCGAACCTCTTGGATACCGCCTGAAAAAAACATCACCCCTCACTTTTCCCTATAGCTTGATCTCTGATCCCCTCCCCCTCTTCTTGCATGGATGGTTTAACACTGCTTGTCGCCAAAGACTCCAAACACTCATTGAAAAACACAACGTCCAAACCATTGTTGAACTGGGGAGCTGGCTGGGACAATCGACCCTCTTTATGGCCTCTTTGCTTCCCGACAGTGGAAAGCTTTACGCAGTCGATCATTGGAAAGACC